>OMIV01000257.1 GCA_900299185.1 Planctomycetaceae bacterium | reverse complement strand
GTGCGACACAACTGGTCTCCGCAGGAACCGGCACCGAGACGCTGACGAACATCGAACGAGTGGCCCTCGTCGGCGGCGTCGGTGCGAATCGCCTTGATGCCAGCGCGGCCGCAGTTCCTGTCATCCTGCTGGGTAAAGAGGGCAACGACACCTTGCTCGGCGGTGCTCTCGACGACGTCCTCATCGGCGGTTCGCGAGCGACTCAGGCGTCCGGCACGGACTCGCTCGTCGGCAACGGCGGAGCAGACAAGTACGACGATGACGCCGCCGACACCCGAGTCACCGACGGCTTCGACTCGGTCCTCGCCAACGTGCTGGCATCAATCCCCAGTTGGATTGATGCGATTTAGCACTCTGACGAACTAGTTGTCTGACCTGATTCGCCGACGTCTGATGGTTTTGTTGCTTCGTCGGTGAGAGTTCTGCAAATCCATGGAATCGGTTCTATGGTCCTGCAAACCTCGCCGGCTGCTTCTCTTTATTTTCGAGTTGGTTGGACGTGCTTTAAGCGTGAGTGTCGAACTCCGAGATCGTCGCGAACGTCCGCCTGTGGAACGAAAACTTACTCGATCAGTACTGCAGCTCGGTGCCGAAGTAGAAGTTGACTCCGGGTTGATAGACCGAGAGCCCGTTGGCGGAGCGGAAGTCGAAGTGCTCGCGGTAGTTCTTGTCGGTGATATTCTCGACGCCCGAGACGAACGACAGGTGGTTGTTGACCAGCCAATGCGTTCGCAGATCCAGCACGGTGAAGCCGGGGGTGGTGGATTCCAGCAAGCTGCTGGCGACACGGTCTTGAGCACCCACCATGCGTGCGGCGAGTTCCACATTCCACAGCGTGTCCCACAGATGGCCGTTGAAACGCACGCCCGACCGAGCCACCAACGGAGCGATGCCCGGCAACGGTTCGTGGTTGTTAAGTGCAGCCCCCGTGTTGGCGAAGGTGCCGCGAGCCATACCCGGCACTTGTTGGCTGGCCGTCGCTCCTGAGGCTTGTTGCGTGGCGTAGTTGCCGTTGCGAGTCAGGTCCGTGCCTTCGACATAGTTCATGGTCGTGAAGACCGAGATCCACGGAGCGACGTCGTATTCGGCGTTGGCCTCAAAACCATAGAGCGCCGCGAGGTCCGTATTCACGTAACGCAGATTGACCTGCTCGATGTTTCCGAATGGAGGGCCACGTCGGACACTCATGGCTTCGAAGGTGATACGATCGTTGACCCACGCATGGAAGCCCGTGACGCCGGCTCGAAAGCGGTCGTCGTCGTAAGCCAAGCCCAGATCAATTTGCGTGCGACGTTCCGGGTTCAAACGAGGATCACCGGTGACGGTGTTGAGTCCGTTCTGTAACAAGAACATGAAGGACTCGGCAGCATAAAGCTCGGTCAATGACGGCGGTCGTTGGCCGTGCCCGACTCCCCCTGTCAGCGTCCAATTCTCATCGAGCTCATAAGCCGCAGTTAGGTAGGTCGACCACAAGCCAAAGCTCTGATCAAGGTCGCTCGTTCCGAGGATGCCTGTGTAAGAACTGCTCCCCGTGCCGACCTTCTGCAACCGTGCCGCGTCGTCGAGCACTTCCGTCGAAACCACATCAGCACGCACGCCGGTCGTTAAAGTCAGTCCCTCGATCGACGTGTCACGCAGTTCGGCTAGCAGCCCGGGATTGACCGACACCGAACGCGGAATTGGCGAGTTCGCGTTCGTGAAGATGCTGAAGCCGAAGCGTCCGCTGGAGATCTCGTCGAGCCCTTGTCGCACGACTCGCATGTCGGCACCGACCGTCAGTTCGCGATCGGTGTCTAACTCCCAGACGCTCTTGGCACTACTGCCGGTCGAGACCGAGTCCACGTTGGTCACGCCGCGATAACGGATGACATCCAAGAACGGAAAAGTCTGCCGCTTGGCCGGAGACTGAGCGTTGCCCTTCAATCGAGTCTCGTTGTACCACGTTTCGAGGACCAGCCGATCGGCCCAGGCGATGCCTCGATCGGTCCATGTGGCTTCGACGCCATTGGTCAGCAGCGAGTCCAAGTCGAACGCTTGGCCAGCCAGTTCCACGTCGGTCTGATCCTGATGCAGGTAGATGACTTCCAAATTCTTGTCGTCGCTGAAGTCCATGCCGACAGCCACATCGAGATCGCGCGACTTGTAGCTCGATGGAATCTGCTGCCCGTTGCCGGACTTGTAGTCCGTGCCCGTGCGTTGCCCGTACCCGACGCGTGCTCCCCAATTCTCACCCGCGACATAGCCGGTCTGGCGGCCATACCACTGCTCGCCATTGGTCTGATAACTCAAGCTTGACGTCCCACCGGCTTCGGTGCCCGACTCAGATCTCGCCGTGCGTTTCAGTTGGAAGTCGATGAAGTCCGAGCCCGGTCCATACAGCGACGAATACGGCCCCTTCACAATCTTGATCTCGTCGATCAACTGCGAGTCGATCTTGCTAAGCATCGTGTCGAGGTCGATACGAGCGGGCACCCAATACGAACCCGAGGCCGCGACATGACCCACTCGACTGCCGCGAATGCGCGGGTCGCTGATGATGGGATTGCGTTTCTGAGTCGTGACTCCCGAGCTGTTGGTCGACGAACCAATCAAACTACCCGAGTCCGTGGTGTTGCGAACTCGGGCTTCAATGCCGAGGACTCGGTCGGACGAACTAGCTTTGGACGCGATGGCTCGATCGGTTGGCAGATTGCTACGCGGAGCACCGCCGCGAAAGACGTTGGCCGTAGTAGTGCTGCTTGGCAGAGCGATGCGGGACGCATCCGGTTGCATCAACTGTGGAGGCAGTGGAGCGATGTCTTGGCTGAGACTGAGCGACGTCAGATAGACCTGAGCGTCGCTCGCCAAACCGTGCTCGGCAATCTGTTCGAGAACCGCCATGCGGAACGCAGCTAAGTCTTCGTCGGTGACGGCTGATGGTGCTTGAATGGACTCCGCTTCGGGGTCTTGAGCGAACGAACTTCCCGCGAGCACTCCGCCCCAGCACGCGCCAGCGACTACCGCTGTTTGCAGCATTCGGCCACCACGCAGTCGAAGAGCAAGTCGAAGGGGCATCGTGTCACCGTTCGAGCACAAGTCGTGCGGGCAGGTTGCCGAGCGAGTCGTTCGCCCAGATTTCAAAACCAGATCACGACTCGCCTCATCGGCGAGCGTCGGCGATCACTTCACGCAGATTTCGGCGTAGCTCAACCGACTAGCAGTCTCGGCGGGAATAACCGGCAAGGTTTTACCAACCGAAAGAGTGAGCTCGTCTTTTCGTAGGTTGGGATTCCATCCCGACCAATGTCAGTTGTGACTCCAGTCACGACGGCACTTCGAGGCGCGACTGTTGTCGTTTGATTGTAATCGTCGCTGCCGGTCAGGTTGCAGGCACAAGCGAGATTTAACACCAATTGGCGTTGAATCTTGGCCTTCGATCTCGCCTGCTCGGCCTCAGAACTTCCAGTGACAAGAGTCGGAGTGCTCCGTCGAGCCGGAGCACTCCAGGGCGCTGCGTCCGAGTTCCGCGCTCACACAGTATCGCAACCGCGAACCGCAAAACTGAAGGAGCACCGGGATGCGTCACAATTCTTCCACAGCCCTGCGGGGCGGAGACCCAAAACCACGCAACTTCGAAGGCTCGACTTCTGCTCGGTCTATCAAGGCTTGTCCGGACTCGTTGCTTGAGACTTCGCCAATCGTTGCAACCTCAGCAGTCGCGGGTTGCCGGGCGAGACCTTTTGGAGCTGCTCGCTGCCTCGTCGGAACAACTGCTCGGCGGCGGCGGCTTGACCCTGATGGTTCTCGATCACCGCTCGAATGAAGAGTGCTTGGCCGCGAGGCGTCGTCGCGTACTTCTGACCGAGATCAACACTGCGAGCCGCCTCGTCCCATTGACCTGCTTGGGTCTGAGCAAAGGCCAGATCGAACCAATAGTCCGAGTTCGACGGTGCGACGGCGAGAGCCTGTCGAAAAAATTCCACCGCTCGTTGTGGCTGCCGTGACTCGGGCGAGAGGCCATAGGCCAGCAACCAGCCGAAGTGATGCTGTAACTCGGCAGTCTTCGGCAGTGACTCTCGATGTTTGAACGCGGCTTGATAGTGCGAAGCTGCTAGGTCCTTTTCGCCACGTGACCACGCATCGTCGGCCAGATGCAGATGCAGCCATGCAATGAGATCTCCGTGATGCGCCGACGTATGAGAACTCGATGCGGGCTCACCCGATACAGGCTCCGCCGTTGCGAATGCGCGCTCCCAAAGTTCACGAGCCTTATCCGTGTCTCTGTTAAGTGCCGCGACTTGAGCTCGCAGGTTCAAGCTCTCAGCCAGTCGTTCGCGATAGCTCGGCACATCGGCGAATTGAGCGACGCGTTCGGCAAAGAGTTCAATGGCTTCATCGAGCTTCCCGGCCGCAAGTTCGTAGTCGCCGGAGTCGCGCAGTACTTCGCCCAAGATGGATCTCGATGAGGCATCGGCATCGGCATAGTCGATGACCTCGGGATACTCATTGGCCAATCGCACGCACCTGTTGGTGGCGTCGATCGCCAGATTGCGAGCATCCGAAATACGTCCCGCTCGCAGTTGCAGATAAGCCACGTTGAGCAACTCAGTCGCGAGCTGAAACTGATATTTCGGCACTTCCGGCCGCGCGAGAACGAGAGCCTCATACGCTTTGATCGCTTGCTGCGCGGATCGCAGTGAATCGTGACCGAAGCCACGCTGGATATTGCCCAGCAACACATGACTCGATGCTAAGCCTTCTAAGTACGTCGGCACGTCCGGCGCATCGGCGTTGAGGTCAGTCCAAATGGCGATGGCTCGTTGCGACGCCTGTTCGGCGCGCTCCAACTGACCAAGCTGCTCTTCGACCAGCGCGAGTTGATCGCAGCTCAACGCCATGTTGATGCGACAGTCTTTGAGCAATTCCGAGTTGGTGCTGTCTCGCGCCGATGAGGTCACTCGTTCGAACAACTCTTGAGCTTGCGAGATGTCCTGAGCGGCAGCCGACCAGCGTCCTTGCAACCTCTGCAAATGAGACCGCTGCAGAAGCAGACTGCCTCGGGTGGCAAGCACTGATTGGTCGCCGGAATCTTCTGCCTGTTCGAGACCCGCTGCGATGTTCGCTTCGGCTGCGGTGTACTCGCCTTGATGAATAGAGCATTCCGCAAGCTTCGAGCGACTCGCGATCAACGCTAAGTTCGCTGCGTGTTTCAGATCCTTGCGGCGAGCCGTTTGAGCCAGGGGCTTAGCCAATTCCGCCGCATTCTCGAAGGCGGCTTGAGCTTGCTTGTGATCTGCCAACAGCAACCGCACATCACCCAGTTGCAACATCGCTTGAGCCGTAGCCAACTGCATGTCGGGATCGTTCGAGCGATGCTCATGCAGCTCGCGGTAATGCTTCGCGGCCATCTCCAACAAGTTCTGTCGCACACCTTGCAAACGCGGAAAGTATTCCAAGTCCTGGCTGATGCCTGTGAGCTGTTTGATCGCCGCCTGAGATTCATTGAATCGCTGCAGCGCCTCTGCATGAGCCAGTGCTTCCTGTTGCCACGAGCGATAGATCAAGGCGCTTGAAATAGAGACGACGAGCACCACCGCTGCGGCTAAACCGACTGCCAGTTGCTTCATGCGTCGTGCGCGATGCCGCTGTGCTTCACGTTCAAGTTGAGCTGCTCGGATGACGGTCAATAACTCGGCGTGCTCGGAATCGTGCGCATCAAGTTGTTGCGACGCGAGATCCAGATCGCCTCGCTCCAATGCTGCTCTCGCATAAGCTAACTGAGCCGCTTTCAATTCCGTCTTCGCTCGCTGATTCTCAGCCCAAAGTCGCAGTGCATTTTTAAACGCAGCCAGTGCGTCTTTGAAGCGGCGATACTCCGCACCGTCGATCGCCGCTCGCCATTCATTTTCTGCCAAGTTCGTGAGCAGCAAACTATCGGAATGAGCCTGATGCTCACGCACAGCCGACTGAAATTCCTGAACGGTGCGGTAGCGATCATCCGGCTTCGCAGCCATCGCCCGTCGCGCGATCTGCATCAACTCGTCATTGCGATCGGTGGGAACGAACTCGTTGCGTTGGGCGGCGTACAAGCAATCCAACGCATGCCGACCAGTGTGCGGTGCGTTGCCAGTCAAGATGCGGAACAGCAACGCTCCCAACAGATAGATGTCGCTCGCTGGTCCGACAAGATTGGAGTCGCCCGCAGCCATCTCGGGAGCCATGTAAGAAGGAGTACCAGCCGCTCCCTGTGCATAAGCGATGCCCTTTTTGGGAAACGCCGCTGTGGGCATGGCCAATCCCCAGTCCATTACCAGCACTTCGCCGAACGCGCCGATCATGACGTTGTCGGGCTTGAGGTCTCGATGAACGACGCCGCGCGAATGAGCAAAGGCAATCGCGTCGGCCACTCGCATCAGGATCTCAAGGTTTTCGGCTTCGGACTTCTCGTCGATGACGGCCTTCCAAGACGTCCCTCGCACTTCCTTCATGGCATAGAAGACATCACCCGCCGCGTTCGTACCGAGGTCATAAATCGGAACGATGCCGGGATGTTCGAGATCGCCGGTGATGATGGCTTCCGCGACGAACTTCTCTTTGAGTTCCTCTGCGTCCTTCAGTTTGGGCTTGATGACCTTCAACGCCACCGTGCGATCGATCGCGCCTTGCCGCGCTTGATAGACCGCCCCCATCCCGCCTTCGCCTAGCCTGCGTCCAATCTCGTACTCCGCCGCTCCACCACTGCCGCGTACTCCGTGACTTACATCACGCTGCCGCAACACCACAGTCCCCATAGTCTTCGTTATCGATTGCGACGCTGACACTGACTGTGGCTTTAGCGTTACTTCAGCGTGTGTATGTTTGAGTTCGTCAGCGCGTTCAATCCAAGTCTGCGTAGAATCGCCACTGAGTTTCGGAGCTTCGATCCGAGTGACTCCCAGATCGATTTCTTCGGTGCTCGAAGGAGCATTTGAGCTGGCCGTGGGTCTGTCAGAGGTCTGATCTGAACTCAAGACTTGTCGGGTCGGCGACGAAGAAGTCGGAGTCGCTTCGTTGATCGCTGTCGGTTCGGTCACAGTTGGATTCTCGAAACGAGTTTCATCCTGAGAAGCGATGGAAGGAACGATGGTGCCGGACACCGGATTAGAGTCGCCAGAAGAGTTCTGATCGGAAGACGCAGTCGTCATGTGCTGGTTTCTCAAAAGGAACTCGAAGTCGCCATTTGCTCGCGTTGCAGTTTGGCGAGTTGCTCCATGTATTGCTCGGTTGAGCGATCGCTTCAGAGTTGTTGAAGTCGTCGGACACGGACTGCGATCCATCGTGTAACGATTGAGGCTCAGCAACGCTTCGACGACAGTCCCGTCACTTTGCCTCAGTGAACCCGCCACTTCTATCGAGCGAGCAGTCGAATGACGGATCAACTTGACGCTGCTTACTCACGCTGTTGTCGCCTTGCGCGGCGAGCCGCTAAGAATTTTTATTACTCGTTCATCGGCCTGCCCGCAGACAAGTATCGCGGCATGTGCGCGCTCTATGCATATATGCGAGTTTGTGACGACATCGGCGACGATGAGTCGTTGTCGGTCGAGCAACGCACGCGAGATCTCAGTTGTTGGGAAGACGCCGTTCGCGCAGCGTTCGCGGGAAAGACGCACTCTTGCGACGGAGTGTCGGCGGAGCGACTCGCCATTCTTCCCGCTGTGGCGGACACGGTCGCTCGCTTCTCGATCCCTCAGCATTACTTCTTTGACGTGATTGCTGGCATGCGCATGGATCTCGATGCGCCGACGAATGGCGCTGATGTGGCGTTGGTCTGTCGGCATTCGACTTTTGAGGAACTCGAACGCTACTGCTACCACGTCGCAGGAGTCGTCGGGTTGTGCTGCATTCATATTTGGGGCTTTGCCGGGGTCGACGCTGAGCAACGAGCACGCGACTGCGGCTTGGCATTTCAATTGACCAACATCTTACGCGACTTGGGTGCCGACGCCGATGACGGCCGCGTTTACCTACCGTCAGAAGACTTACAGCGTTTTGGGTGCTCGGCAGCCACACTTCAACAGCGTTTGCGAGACGGATCGTTTCGCCAATTGATGCAGTTCGAGGTCGAACGCGCGAAGCAGTACTACGCGAGTGCCGAGAAGTTGGCCGCATCGCTCTCGCCGGATGGGCAGCCCATCTTGCAAGCGATGCTGCGGATCTATGGTGGACTGCTGACTGAGATTGAACGTCGCAACTACGACGTCTACTCGCGCCGCGTTTCATTACCGACGTGGCGCAAAGTGTTGATCGCAGCCGACGCTTGCTTCCGCCAACGCTTTCGCCGCAAGGCTGGCTAGCGAGTATCGCTGACGCCAAGCGTGACCGCATTGGTTTGGCGGCGGCTGGTCGACGACTCGAATTCACAACCTCGTTTCCAACGAAAGCCATTATGTCCGCGACGACCATTCAGTCCGTTCATGCTCGCGAGATCTTCGATAGCCGCGGACGTCCGACGGTTGAAGTTGAGATCTCATGCTCGGGTGCGCGTGCGGGTCGAGCGATGGTGCCCAGCGGTGCGAGTACCGGTCAGTTCGAAGCTCTCGAACTGCGAGACGGCGATTTCAATCGGCTGGATGGTTTCGGAGTTCGTAAGGCAGTGAGTCATGTGAATGGTGAGGTGACTCAGGCATTGATCGGGCTGGACGCGAACGATCAATCCGCAGTGGATCGTCGGATGCGAGAACTCGATGGCACTCCGAACTTGAGTCGCTTGGGAGCCAACGCCGTGTTGGGTGTGTCGCTGGCTTGTGCGTACGCGACAGCCGAAGCCAAGGGGATCTCAGCCGTCGAACAGTTTCGAGATGTTTGGCAACGCACGACTTCTCCGACTGCGGCGAGCCCCGCGTCTAAGGTCTCAACCAGCAAGCGGCATCCTCAAGTTGGACAGCAGCCGCTCTTGCCTTTGCCGATGGTCAACATGATCTCCGGGGGTTTGCATGCAGGCCGCAATCTCGACTTTCAGGATTACCTCATCATTCCTGTCGGAGCGACTTCATATCCTCAAGCATTCGATTGGATCGTGACCGTCTATCGTCGACTCGGTCAGCAACTCACCAAGGCTGGCTTTGAGGGAGTCCTTGTGGGCGATGAAGGTGGATACGGACCGAAGCTCACTTCGAACGAGCAGGCTTTGGAATTCATCATTCGCGCGATCGAGGCCAGTGGGCTGACTCCAGGACAGGATGTCGGCATCGCGCTCGATGTTGCCAGCACGCACTTCTATCGCGATGGCTCTTATCAGTTGGCGGCGACCGGGGCGGCTCGCTTGAGTGCCGATGATGTCATCGAACTGCTGGCGAGTTGGGTTGATCGCTACCCCATCATCAGCATTGAAGACGGTTTAGCTGAAGAAGATTGGTCCGGTTGGCAGCGTCTGACGCAGCGATTGGGAGATCGAGTGCAGCTCATTGGAGACGATCTTTTCGTGACCAATGTCGCACGATTGCGACGAGGCATAGAAAGCGGCGTGGGCAACAGCGTGCTCATCAAGCTCAATCAAATTGGCACGTTGAGCGACACGTTGGCCGCGATGCGATTGGCTTTTGATCACGGCTATGCGCCCGTCGTTTCGGCCCGTAGTGGAGAGACCGAAGACACAACCATCGCGGATCTGGTCGTGGCGACCGGAGCTGGTCAGCTCAAGGTGGGGTCAGTGGCTCGCAGCGAGCGATTGTCGAAGTACAACCAATTGCTGCGTTTGGCCGAGAACCCAGCCTACGGCTACATCGGCGGTGCCGTGTTTGGGTAGATGTAGCGCGGCTTACAGCGGTTGAGCTTCAGTGCAAAACTCAGTCGCAGAGCGACTGAGCTACGTAGGCGAGTCGCTCCGCGACTCGCAGCTTTCGACGTCTCTATCTCAACTTCGATCGCCCAGATCCTCCCAAATCACAAACATCGTGCAGCGGTGTTGAACGCGATGCCGAATTTTGGATGAGCGGCCCTGGACTCCACACAGTTCCGGCCTGCTAGATTCCTCAGCACTTCACCACTTGGAACAACACACTTCGCAAGGATCACCATGCTCGACGCGTTCTTTTCGACTCATCATTGTCGAGACGGCATTACTCGGCGGCACATGCTGCGAGCGGGAATGATGGGGTTGGGCGGCTTGAGTTTGGCCGATGCGATGCGGTTGCAAGCGGCTCAAAATGAGCCCGCTCAGGTCGATCGCGAGACTTCCATTTTGGTCGTGTGGCTACAAGGCGGACCTAGTCATTTGGAGTCATACGACGTAAAGCCCAAAGCACCGTTTGAGATCCGTGGTCCGTTCAATCCGATTCGTTCGAATGTGGCCGGCATTGATCTCTGCGAACTACTTCCGCTGCATGCCAAGATCGCCGACAAGTTCACGCTGATCCGGTCCTGTCATCATCGTTACTCGTGCCACAACGACGGCACACCAATGATGACTAGCGGCTATCCCGACTGGGACGATGCTCGTAAGGAACCCGTCTATCCCGATATGGGCACGGTAGTGAATCGAGTCTTCGGGACCATACGCAACGGCTTGCCAACGGCGATGGGTATGGGGGCTCGGCATTGGAGCTATGTGCCCACCACGGCTGCGGGCTACTGGAGCAACGCTTACAGGCCACCGACCGTTGATCAAGGTCTGCCAAACTCCAGCCTGACGATTGATAGCGAACGCTTCCGATCTCGCCGCGACATTCTCGATCAATTCGATCGCATGCGGCGCGACCTGGATGTGCGGCGCGTGATGGAGTCCTTCGACGATATCGGTCAGCAGGCCGTTGAAGTTCTGACCGGCAATCGAGCTCGTGATGCGTTTGACGTTTCTCAAGAGCCGCAGTCGGTGCGCGATCGCTACGGAGCCGGGTGGGGGCAGCAGGCTCTGGTTGGGCGACGGTTGATCGAAGCCGGAGTGAAGTTCGTGACCGTCAGCGTGCCCGGCGGCAAGGTGAACTACAACTGGGACGACCATGCCGTGAACTGCGACTTGCCCACTGCGATGCGCGAACGCATGCCGGGGTTTGATCAAGGCGTGACAGCGTTGATCGAGGACATCTATCAGCGCGGTCTCAACGAAAAGACCATGATCGTAGTGACCGGTGAGTTCGGACGAACTCCGCGCATGAATCAGCAGAAGGGGACCGCGACTGGCAACCTCAATTGGGGGCGTGACCATTGGCCGAACGCGATGTCGATCTTGGTTGCTGGTGGTGGTCGTTCAGGAGGCCGAGTCATCGGAGCGACAAACTCGTTGGGAGAACATCCCGCCGAGCGACCGCTTACTCCGCAGGACATCCTTGCGACCATCTACTCGCACCTGGGCATCGATCCGAGTCGCACCTATCTCAACCCCGCCGGACGTCCGGTGGCGCTCTCGACCGGGACAGCGATCGCGGAGTTGTAAGACTTAGTACCTTCAAGCTGAGGCTCATGCAGACACTTCGAGGACCGCGCGATGTTGACGATCACCGCCGATGGCTTCAGTCGCGACTGTTCGAGGTTGGCTCGCCGTGACTTCTTGCGAGTCGGGGCGTTGGGGCTTGGTGGTCTAACTTTGAACGGACTGCTGGCTGCGCAAGGTGCTGCGGCGGGTAGTGAGTTCGTTCGCAAGAAGTCCATCGTGCTCGTGTTTTTAGGCGGAGGCGCTTCTCATATTGAGACGTTTAATCCGGCTATGAACTCGCCTTCTCCGTATTGCTCGGTGACTGGTGAAGTGGCGACTGCGATCCCTGGAGTGACCTTCGGTGGGACATTTCCGAAGCTCGCTGCGATGGCCGACAAATTGGCCGTGGTGCGGTCGTTTCAGCATCCCGTAGGAGATCACGACGGCGCGATCGTGCATGTGATGTCGGGTGGTTCGAATCCGACGGGGCAGCGCGACGACCCGCGCGGGTTCAGCATGAGTTCCGCATATGCGCGAGTGCGAGGGGTCAATCATCCGCAGTCGGGTTTGCCGACCAATGTGCTGCTGACGGCTCCTGAAACCGACAGTCAATTCCGCACCGAACGTAGCCGAGTTCAACGCGGTGCGGCGCCGGGTTCATTGAGTTCGGTGTTTGCTCCGTTTGAACTCGAACCGCAGTTCGAAGCGATCGAGAAACCGTCGCAGTCATCCTCCAAGCGTTCGTCGCGGATCGATGATCGAGCTGTCGCGCTCGACAACATGCAGATGCATCTTGCGTTGGATCGTTTCGAGAACCGTCGCGCGTTGCTCGGGCAGTTGGATCGATATCAGCGACAGCTTGAAAGCAATCCCGATGTGGCTGCAGCGGACTCGTTCAGCCAGCAAGCGTTGGACATCGTTGTTCGCGGAGTCGGCCAAGCATTCGACTTGTCGAAGGAAGATCCGCAGTTGATCGCAAAGTACGACACCAGCAACTTTTGGATTGGCAATCAGAAGGCACGACCTAAGGACATGCGCCGTTCGACGCTGGGAGCGCAGATGCTGATGGCTCGGCGGTTGGTCGAGGCCGGTTGCGGCTTCGTTACCGTGCAAGCGGCTGGCTGGGACAATCACGCCGACGGCAACAATCCCAACATGAAGGACGGGATGGAGATGCTTGGTCCGCCGCTGGATCAGGCGCTCTCAACGTTTCTGATGGATCTCGAAGAGCGAGGTCTCACCAACGATGTGCTGTTGGTGCTGACGGGAGATTTCGGACGCACCCCGCGACTTAACAAAGGTGGCGGTCGCGATCATTGGTCGAATCTTTGCACGCTGGCCTTTGCGGGCGGCGGCTTGAAGATGGGGCAGGTCATTGGTCAATCCGCGCGTCGTAACGATGTGCCTGCCACCGAACCGATCTCCACGCCCAACTTGATGGCGACGGTCATGCATACGCTCTTTGATGTCGGGCAACTCCGACTACAAAGTAGCTTGCCGATCGACCTCCTCCGCTTCATCGAGTCCTCTTCGCGCATCGAAGCGTTGTTCTGAGTGTGCTCACTGAATGCGGTCTTCTCATTCGCGCTCCCTTCCATTCGCGAGGCTGTTCTGCCTTCAGTCCCCACGAATTAAAGGGAGCGCGAATAGATGCCACGTTCAGACCTTTAGAAGTCAGTGGAAACTTCGCCGCAGCTTGGCATCGTTTGACCTGCGTGACGCACAAGGCTTGAAACGGACGGCAACTCGCGCGAGGAACGAACAATCTCCAACTACGACGCTCGCAGTTTGTGTTTCGTTGAGTGGTAGTGACACAATGCGATGGCGAAGGCGTCGGCGACGTCGTGAGGCTCGAGCACTTTCTTTAGCCCCAGTTCACGCTGAATGGCTAGTTGCACTTGTTCCTTGTTGGCCTTGCCGCTGCCGGTCAGCAAGCGTTTGACTTGAGTTGGTGTGTAATGCACGACGGGCAAACTTTTCTCGGCGGCGCACAGCAAGATCACTCCTCGAGCATGACCCATCAGGATTGCCGTCTTGGGGAATTCGGTGTGAGAGAAGACTTGCTCGATCGCCATCACGGTCGGCTCGTATTCGGTGATGAGGTCCCTTAGTCCCGATGCAATTTCATAGACACGATCTGACAGAGACAGCTTCTTCGTCGATTGCACGATGCCGCCTTCTTTGAGCACCGGCCCGCGCGAAGACTGTTCCAAGATTGCATAGCCCGTTCGATTCAAACCGGGGTCGATGCCCAACACTCGCATCGGAGGAAGAGCGAACGAGGAAATGGAGTTGATGTCGCTGCGAACGGTCACGGTCGGTCCTTCGGATGTGGCATCGAGCAGGCTATGGAGCGGTTGGTCGAAAGCAATTGGGAGAACGGTCGCACTTCGACTTGTTCCAGCCCTGAATCAACCTCGGCTCATCCCAGTGGTCCGCCAAGTTTGGTTTGATCGGTTCAAGGTGGGATCGAGCCGTCTGAGCTTGACGCGTTCGTTGGTGGTTTTGAATTGCCAGTTGACTCGAATTCGTTGTTGATTGTGATGCTCGTTCCGACCGACGCCTTCGCAGGTAAGGATTCGCAAGTTGGCCGGACGTCGGCTGAGGCTTTGGAAGGCCAATATTCCTCATTCGATCTCGGCCATGTTGAGCCAACTGCGGTGCTGGGTGGTGTCTTAAATCTTCAACTTGTCAATTAGCTGGCGAGCCTCTTCAAGCGAGAACGCTTGATACAACGTCGCTGCCTTGTGCGTGTTGAAGTTATCCTGCACTCACACAAAACCTTTCAGCAGCGGAATTCATCTCATCGAAAAGTTAACGAATCGCCTCTGCTAGTTCGTGACAGTGCGTTGCTGCGTGATCGGCATTTGAGCGCGTCCAGCCAACGGCTTGCTGATCATCAAGATGTTCCCGGACTATGACGTTCATACTCGAAGTCGATGATTTCAACGGGCTGCAGAGTCGCGGCAATCGGGGCCGCGACGTCTTTCACGAGCTGCTTGGCACCATCATCAAAACAAACCATTGGCCACGCAGAGTCATGCAGTCGTTGATACACATGGAACACGTCTTCCATGTGGCAGACGAACGCGGAGCTGGTGCAGGGCAGAATACTCATGCTCTCGACGCCATGATTGAAATTCGCTTTTTGAGCGTCACAAGCACGGTTTCGTCGCTGATTTCATCGACGGTTTTCCGCTCAACAAACCGATCGGACAGCAACTGCTGCCCGTGGGAGTCCTCCACAGGCCAGGCTACCACCCGCGCTTTGCCGCCCCATCGAGCTTGCGTCGTATGTGACGGACCTGAGTTCGCAGAGATCGCGACAGCTCAAGACTTTCAAAGACACATCGTTGTCTAAGCCGAGCTGCCGTGACCGAATTGATCTCCATCATCACAGCACTCCGCGAGTCAGCCCAATTGGAGCAGTCCGCATCGGCCTTAAAGAAAACGAGCTCACAACATCCGGTCTTTGCCCGTGCGATGGATCGGCGACCAAGTGGATCGACAAAAGTCGCTCATTGACCGTCAACCGACCGCAAACTTGGCTTCCTTGCTCATCACCCGCATCTCAATTGAGAATCAACCAACCAAGAGCGACTCATTTCACAATCCACTCCAACCCGGGATTTCGAAATTGGTCGACGACTAACGAGAAAGCACTCATGAAAATCGCAATGAGTCTTGTCCTTGGATGGCTTCTGTGTGGAACTGCGTTCGCTCAGCGAACGCAGTTCCACGGAGCTACCAGATTCGGCTAAAGCCGAACTCGACCCGGCCATGAATGTCACTCCGCCTGCCGGCCTTGAGATTGGCCATGTCCCATTGTCACTCGACAGGAACCAGCGAAAGAGACAACCCGGTGGTCGCCTCGAAGTTTTAATTTCTAAGTGAGCCTTACGCTGTGAAAAAAACTCTTGTCCTTCTCGCGGCATTGCTGATTGCGCCGATCGAGTTGATGTCGGCCGTATCCGCCGCAGATGCGCGGCCCAATGTGTTGTTCATCGCGCTGGATGACCTCAATGACTGGGTAGGGTGTCTCGGCGGTCATCCGCAGGCATTGACGCCGAATATCGATCGGCTGGCAAAGAGCGGAGTCTTGTTCACGAATGCGCACTGCGCGGCGCCGTCCTGCAATCCATCGCGAACGGCGATTATGACGGGTCTGGCACCGCACCGTTCGGGACTCTATTCCAACCGCCAGAAAATGCGTGACGTGCTTCCTGATGCGGAGTTGCTGCCGAAGTACTTCAGTCGGCATGGCTACTGGTCGGCAGGCTCGGGAAAGATCCTGCATTACTTCATCGACGCTAATTCGTGGGACGACTACTTCCCTGCGAAGGAAACAGAGGATCCGTTTCCGCCGCATATCGCCTGGGGAAAACGCCCCAAGAGTTTGCCTCGCGGCGGAGACTGGCAGTACGTCGAAACCGATTGGTGGCCGTTCGACGTCAGCGACGAAGAGTTCGGCGGCGATTGGCACGTCACTCAATGGGTCGGTGAACAACTCCAGAAACCACGAAGCGCACCGTTCTTTCTTGCCTGCGGCATCTATCGTCCCCACGAGCCGTGGTTTGTCCCGAAAAAGTACTTTGACTTGTTCCCGCTGGACAAATTGCAAATGCCGCCGGGGTTGAAGGAAAACGACCTCGACGACGTCCCTTTGGCCAGCCAACGCATCGGTCGCAATCGGTACTTGAAACACATCCAAGAGCAAGGCCAATGGCGGCAAGGGATCCAGGCGTATCTGGCAAGTATTGCGTACGCCGACGTGATGGTAGGCCGCGTACTTGACGCATTGGATCGGTCACCCCATCGCGACAACACCATCGTCGTGCTGTGGAGCGACCACGGCTGGCATCTCGGCGAGAAGGAACATTGGCAGAAATTCACGGGCTGGCGCGTCTGCACGCGCATCCCGCTCATCATTCGTGTGCCTGGCGGCGTGCCGGGGTTGCCCGCTGGAACCAAGCCGAGATCGGTATGTTCTCGGCCCGTTAGCCTGCTGAGCTTGTTTCCAACCTTGACGGAACTTGCGGGCCTTCCGGCTAAAAACGACAACGACGGGCCGAGTCTCGTGCCACTGTTGCGCAACCCTGAAGCGGATTGGTCGCATGTCGCACTAACGCATCTTGAGCACCCGGAGAATTACGCCATCAGCACCGATCAATGGCGTTACATTCACTATCACGACGGTGGTGAAGAACTCTACGACATTGCCGCCGATCGATACGAGTGGACGAATCTGGCAGCGAAACCCGAACACTCAGCGAGACTCGCAACTATGAGATCGCTCGCGCCACGTGAGAATAAACGATGAAACACACACTCTTTGTCATCATTGCAATCCTGTCGCTGCTTCGCGGTGCCCTCAGCGCTGCGGAATCACAGCGCCCCAACATTGTGTTCGTGCTCTTCGATGATCTCGGTTGGGGACAGCCGCAGTGTTACAGCCCTCAGTCCGCGTTGAGCACGCCGAACCTCGACAAACTCGCTTCGCAGGGCATGCGTTTTACGGACGCGCACACGGCGGCGGCGGTCTGCACGCCCACGAGGTATGGCGTGCTCACGGGGCGGTATCCTTCGCGCATCGGGCAGTTCGGTGTGCTCACTACGTTCTCGAAGCCGATCATTCCGACGAGCCGCACCACGGTGGCATCGTTACTGAAGGGGCAAGGCTACACGACGGCGTGCGTTGGCAAATGGCATCTCGGGATGGACTGGGTGGAGGGCAAGCCGGGCAGCGAGAAGGAAGTACCCATCGGCGCGAAGATGACCGGCGGACCGAATGCGCTGGGCTTCGATTACTTCTACGGTTTCACTCATGCACGCAACATCGGCACGGTCATCGAACAGGATCGCGTCATCGCGCATGTGGAGCCGGTCGAGAACCAACCGCTCATGGCGAAGAAGGCCGTCGAGTGGCTTGATCAACGCAAAGCAGGCGAGCCATTCTTCCTCTACTTCCCGCTCGGCATCCCGCATGAGCCGATCGTGCCCTCGAAGGAGTTTGCTGGCAAAAGCGGCGCGCAGGATCTTGTGCGAAAGGATCCGAAGTATGGCGACTGGCTCTACAAGGGCGATGCGTTCCTCGGCAGGATCATGGATGCATTGGAACGCAATCATCTGGCCGAGAACACGCTGGTTATCGCCACCAGCGACAACGGTGCGGAGCATCGTGCGTATGCGCCGCTGCGTGAATCGAAACGCAGCATCTACGAGGGTGGTCATCGAGTGCCGTTCGTCGCGAGATGGCCGGGCAAAGTGAAAGAGGGCTCGACGTGGAATCAGCCCGTGTGCCTCAACGACCTCATGGCCACCGCTGCCGAACTTACCGGCGCGACGGTTCCACCGAATGCTGGCGAGGACAGTGTTTCGCTGGTGCCCGCCTTGCTCGGCAAAAGCGATGCGTCCACGCGCGATGGCACCATTCATCAATCCGCTGCAGGCGATCTTGCCCTGCGACAAGGCCCGTGGAAGTTGATCTTCCACAAGAACGGCCAACGCGAACTCTTCAATCTGCAAGCCGACCTGAGCGAAACCAAAGATGTCGCCGAGTCCAATCGCGATATCGTCGAGCGACTCACAACTCTTATGCGGGGCTACATCTCCGAGGGACGCAGCACACTCGGAGCACCGCAGAAGAATGACGCCGAGATGTCGATCAACGATTCGGCCAACAACAAACAAAAGCCGACCAAGAAGGCCGGGAAGAAGGCGGAGAAGAAAGCTGGCAAGGAAGTTGCCCTCGCGCTTGATCCGAGCTTTGACTGAGATGTGACCTACTCGTTCAGGATCATTTTCAAAGTATCTCTGTCGGCACACGGTACTTGAGAACTTCGTTCGTTTACCTCAGCCGATGGGACGATGGCACGTTGCTCCTACAATTGATCTCGATAAATCGAGAGGCAAAAAAGACCACTTCGAAACCGGCCTATTCGTTTGGCTGAATGTAATTCATTTTACATCAGCCCGGCGATGGGATCTGCTCGATACATCTCATGCGGACGGCCATCGAAGTCGACCCACTCGGCATGACGCGGGATGCCCAGCGTGTCGAAGATCGTTGCGGCGAGATTCTCTGTCGTCTGTCGATCGGCGATGGGATGCGCCGCGATCTTGTCGGTCGCGCCGATGATGTTGCCGCCTCGCACGCCACCGCCCGCGAAGAGGCACGACATGACTGGCCCCCAGTGATCGCGGCCTCCGTCGTTGTTGATCTTGGGAGTGCGACCGAACTCGCCAGTCACGATCACGAGCGTCGATTCCAGCAGGCCGCTTGCGGAAAGATCGTCGAGCAAGGCTGAGATCCCTCGATCAAGCGGCGGGAGCAAGTTCTCTTTCAAGTTCGGGAAGTTGCGACGGTGAGTGTCCCAAGTGGAGTTCTTGCCGAGATTGACCTGCACCAAATTCACGCCAGCGGCGGACAGTCGATAAGCCATCAACAGCGACATGCCGAACTTGTTCTTGCCGTAGCGTTCGAGCAAACGCGGATCTTCGTTCTCGACATCGAACGCATGCCGCACCTTCGGATTGGCGAGCACCGAAATGGCTTGCTGCCGGTGTTGATCGAGCTTGTTGACTTCGGCAGTGCGTTCAAGCCGCTGCAATTGCTGATCGAGATGATCGAGCAATCCGAGTCGGCCATTCAGACGCGGCGAGCCACCTTCCGGAAGTTCCAACTGAGGCGTCTCGAAGACGGTGGCCGAGCCGTGCTCATACGGAGTGCCTTCGAAGCGGAAGCAGTTTGGGCACGCTCCGTTCCCGAGCACACACGGCGCCGCAATGTTGAGATGCCACGCTTCGTACTTCGGTCCCAATCGACCGGCATATTGACCGGGTCGCACCTTGCCGGCTTCATTAACGCTCGGCTGAGGCAGCACGATTGCTGGCGGCAAGTTGTTCCGACCGCGCGTCGCATAGGTGATCTGAGCCGGCAGCGACGGCCACTCATTGGGGCTCGGTGCCTTCGCGACTTGAAAGCCGGCGGGGAAATCCAATCGCCCCGTCAGCAGCATGTGACACGCTTCTTCATGTCCGCTGCTATTCGTCGCCACGGATCTCACGATGGAGTAGTGCTGACTTCGTTCGGCCAGCAACGGCAGGTGCTCGCAGATCTGCATGCCGGGTGTCCGGGTGGCAATCGGAGCGAACTCACCGCGCACGACATCAGGTGCCTCGGGCTTCAAATCCAGCGAGTCCTGATGCGAAACGCCACCCGTTAAAAACACGAGGATCGTCGACTTCGGTGGCGTGATGACGGACTGCGCGGAGTGGGCTCGCAGCGCAAGCAGATCACTGAGGCCGAGTCCCATCAGGCCGAGGGCTCCGGCATGAATGGCCGTGCGACGCGAATAAGTCGGAGAAGTCGCAGCAGAAACGAAACGCGTCATAAAGCAGTCCTCAGCGAGCAAGGGCGAGAGCACGACTCTTCAATCAACGCAGATACGCGGCAAGAGAGTAACCGCCGACCCACGCGACAGCAGCTCGAAGTTGTCAGTATGCAGAGCGATCGTTCGCTCCCCACGGTCGGTAGTTTTTGAAGTTAAGGATACCAGTCGCGAAGCAACCTCATGTCACGAAGGCTGCTGGTGCCTTTCGCAGTTGGCGACTTGAGAATCTGGAATTTGACAGTGAGATCCTCAAATCGTGTCATCGAACTTTGATCGCTCAAGACAGGATTGAAATGCTGCGCAAACAAATTGGAATCGCGATTGTTGAGTGTAATCAGAAGTACTTAGTCGGAACGCGGTCCGCAGGGCAGGCACTTGCCGGTGCTGCAGAGTTTCCCGGTGGGAAATGCGAGCCTGATGAATCTCCCGCTGACTGTGCCGTTCGCGAATGCCTCGAAGAGACCGGGCTTTCTGTTGAGCCGATTTCACTCCTTGAGAGAGTGCCTTTCGACTACCCGCATGCTTCCGTCGATTTGCACTTCTGGTTGTGCCGAGTCACTTCAACTGATTGCGAGGCGCTCAATGGCTTTCGATGGGTGACGAAGAAGGAATTGCGTGAACTCGCGCCAAAATTCCCCGCGGCAAACGTGTCAGTTGTCGCGAGGCTTTGCGCCGATTGAATGATCCTGATTCACATCGGATGCCGCATTGGCATTGTCGTTCGGTGTTATTTAGCGACAGACGAGTTCTCACCGGCTTAGCTCACTGACGAACGGAATCACTCGGATGTTAGACCTGCATCCTGTCAGAATTGTTGCACTTCGATAGTCATCGACAAATGGGGATTCGTAGCCCAGCTCTGAGTCAACATCCGAGACATTGCTTTCAGAACGCAACCGTTTTGCTTGCAACCATCGCCTAGAGACGCAGCAGACATGACTCATCGCAATTCGATGTTCCTTCTGCTGCTCGGTTTGTTCGGGTTGTTGATCGAGTGACTCGATCCCGAGCGACGGCGAAACACATCTCGATGATTCATGATGCTCACAAACGATTTATCGCCTGCTTCAAACTTCAGCCGAGCGACGATCTTGACCGGAAATGTTGCGCGCGTTTGCATGGCATTAGGCGGCCGAAGTTCGATCTCGTCGGTCGTCGCCACCGCGACCGCCCTCTACGCATACGTCTCAGGTGGAAGGTTCGTTACAAATAAGTTCCGGCTGAGTCATTCAGAATACTGCGCCGTGAGTTCACAGCCTGCTGGTTGGTAGGGCGAGATCTGAGCCACGTGCACTTGTAACGCCATCAACCGCGGTACCACTTCCGCAACCTGAGGCAAGAGCAGCCATGCGGTGAGCGTGCGGCTGTCGGGCACCACGAAGAAGTTCGAGCCATCCGCCGCAAGCTGTTGCCGGCGGCTGATTGCATAGCTGTCCGTCGAGATCACCGGAGTGACCATACTCGGTTGGCTGGGGACGGCGTTGCTGAGTTCCTGACTGAGTCCGAGTGGCTTTTCCGTGAGAGCCCCATCTGTCGAGCGGAACGCGATTATCTGTGGGCACTCAATCCGTGGAGCACCCTCGCTCTAACTGCCCCCACGGATTGAGTGCCCACGGATAAGACATGCTCAACACAATACCTCAGGCCAAATCAAACAGTTCCCGAAGAGCGAGAGTTCCATCGGTCGAACGACACTCCCCCGAACCTCACTCATCCGGCTTCGACTCCGCCGCTCCGAGTGCTTGCAGCAACTCCTGTTGAGTGGGATCTGGTCGACCGAACCGAACTTGCTTTCGAATGCGGTCGACCAACTCGGCATCGCTCCACGGCCGCCGTCGATACCACGCCAACACCGTGCGAGCAGTCTCATAAATATCTGAGTTGCTGGAGTCCGCCGCTGCCTCTGTTTCGAACCACTGGTCGCAGTCGCCCCAAGCGTCTATCGGAATGGCATCGCGCGACAAAAGTGGTTGATTCGAAAAGGCCCATGCCGAGAACCGACGCAGCAGGCGTGCTTCTCCAAATCTCCAAAGCCCCTGCAAGACCAGCAACACATCCGAGGCCGCCGGCTGTTGCGGAAGGCGGCTGTGTCCCATCCAATGCAAAGCCCAAGCCGCTGCAAGCTGTAATGGTGGATCGCCACTCTTGAGCAGCCCAATCAGAGACACGTTTGCAGCCAACTCGGTCCCGCCGTCTCGCAATTCGAGAAACGCTCTATGTAATTCTGCTGACAGCCCGCTGTCGTGATTCTGGGCAGCGTAAGCGAGTTCCATGCAAACGAATGCAGCTCGGGCTTGTGCGACGCGATCACCGGAGGCGAGCCACTCGCGCAGTATTTGGTGAATTCGCTCAGACCATTCGACCTCTGCCCCATCAAATGCCATCGCCAGCGCAAGGTCGTTGAAGGCGAATGCGTACTGGTCCCATCCGCTTTCGAGAACGAGAGTTGGCGGGAGCGTGACTTCGGGGCAGTCTGTCGTCTGAGCCGCCTCGCTAGTGGTACCCCAACTCTGACTTTGATGGGTGGAAGTAGCATAGACGCTCACGTCCATGCTACCTCTCAATTCTAAAGTTGGCTGACCACTGGAGACCGTCGACAGGACCTCTCGGCGTCCTAGAAATGCGGACCCCAACTCCACTTGAAACAGCCTGCCAAACCGGCCCTTCCACAGTCCGAGAATGGAGCCTTCGAGAGACTCTTCATCGCCGAGACGCCCCATCTGGCGCAGGGCAACTCGCAGCGTTGCTGGGAACGCCTGCACTTCGTCCAGCAGACATTACCGAAGGATGACAACGGGCGGTGCTGTGACGTCTTCATAGGACGGGTAGCCTTTTTTCAATTCCCGTCCTTCACAAATCTCGGTGAGACGCCGAATCAGTGGCTCCGCTTTCCGACCCGCCAGTACGGCGGCCAAGGGGATGACCTCTTTCCAACGGTCGTCCTCGAAATGCGGCGCGAAGAGTTCCACGAGGGGCTGCTCTGCCGCGCGACCGGGGTATTGCTCTGCGACGAAGCCGCGCGCGGCGAGGTACTCCTGAAACGTGAGGTGTCGAAATTCATACACCGGTTGCAACCTGTCTTCGAGCACCTCATGGCCCGTCTGCATCAGCAAGCTGCTGCGGTGCTCGACGCGGTCGATGAAGTCGTCGGGGCTGATCTTCGTGAAACCCAACTCCGAATCCAGTTCCCGACGCGCCGCTTTGAGCAACTCCAACAGCCGCCGCCGACCGATCTGCTGCACGCCGTCTTGCAGCATCGCGCACGCGACATACGAGAGCTGAGCCTGAGTATCCTCCAAATCCATCGGCTCGAACCCCTGCGTGTTCCACGTGCGGATGAAGACTTTGACCGTCTCGCGATACAGCTCGACGCGCTTCGTCGGCAGGTCGTTGATCGTGCGTCGCACCACCAACAAGGTCGTGAGCATCAAGGGATTCTCGGCCAACGCTCGGATCCGCTCGTTTTCCCATATCTTGGTGGCCAACTCCTGAGACTCGCGTCGTACGGTCTCCGTGTCTTTGACGACTTGCACATGCCACGCTTCACACAAACGCCGCACATCGTTCTTGTTGAACGGGGCTAGTGTCGTCTGCGCACAGATGCTGGCGACCACTCCGGCCACATGCCGATAGCCTGCCTCACGCGACGTCACGACAAAGGCCACTTGCGGGAACATCGCTAAGAAGGTCCGCAGGTTGTTGACGAACGACTTCAACGCGCCTTCGTTCGAAATCTCATCAAGCCCATCCACCAGCAGCAGGACCTTCCCGGCACGGAGCGCCTCGTCGAGCGTCTCGTCGAACAAGCCGAGTTCGAAGTCGCTTAAGCCCGCGTGCTTTGGCAGACCTTCGACCAATTCGCGAATGGGACGCTCAGCCCGCTCTTTCAGCTCGCGACATCGCACCAACAGCGGCAACCAATCACGCGGCGGCAAGCCGTCGTTCGACTCATTCAGCCGCCCAGCGTCAGCCTCGGCATAGGCCACTGCCAACCGCTTCAGCAACGTGGATTTGCCGCCTCCGGGTTTGGCCAACAACGCAAACCTCGAATGCTCGGTAAGGAACTTTCCGACTGGTCCGGTCCATTCGCGTTGCTTTGGACCGTCTTCTGCCTGCTCCGTCCAAGTGCGTGACAACCGCAGTGGCACGAAGAGACGTTCAAGTCGAATCCGCAACGCCGCCAGATCCGCATCCGCCGGCAAACCGTCGAGTTGAATGTCTCCGAACTCGGTCACAACCCAGCGGCGATACTGCTGCTCGGCAGCCTGCTTCTGCTGAACCCGATCAGCCGCCGTCGGTGGCGGCGGCAGATATTGCAGTTGGTCCAACTTCCCACGTTTGAGTTGATCAGCAGCAATCACGGTCTGAGCGACACTCGCTCCCAGTGCGTTGCCGTCCGCATGGATCAAGGCAAAGTGAGTCCTCTGCTTGTGAAGCGAATAATACACGACCCAGACATAGCCCAGTTCATGCCCGAGCAGTTCGACATCATCCGGCGTCGCGACCGCCTCCGAGAGCCCCGCCGCCTGAGCACAACGCCCCGCTCGCTCCAGTGCCTTCGCTCGATCGACAATCACTCGAATGCGAATCAGCTCATCAACCACCTGCCGCCCATCCAACAAGACCAGCCGCTGACCATCACTCGTCTCCGCCTCTTGAGTCCGCGCGGTCTCGGTGAAGCCACTCAGAGAGACGAAGTACGCCGTCACCGCTGAGGACTTATCGCGATCCCGTTCCCGGCTCACCGAGCCGAAGAACTTGTTCAATGCGTCGCCGCCACTCTTCTCTTTCTGAGCCTTGCACTCAGCAATGACGCGTCGCGGTTCGAGCCGGTGCTTACCTTGCAGATCCAGCTCGCGGCCGGAGTTCGCGACGTCATACCGCAAGTCGTCATAGCCCAGAGCAAAGAACAGATCGCCACACAGTCGCGTGAAGAGATCTCCCGACTGGTTGTTGGTCCCTGCCAACAACCTCACCGCCGCCGCTTGCTTCGCCATCGTTTTGACCCGCCATTACGAGAGCCGTCGTTGTCACAGCCCAACAGTTCTCAAGATGTGCCGCCGAGATTCCACAACCAGCATCGGGTCGCCAGCCGACCGAGTTCCTCACATACCCAACCAGAATCCCGCGCGGCTGCCGCGCAGATCGCCACGGACTTAGGAGAAGCCTACACGCCGCGATCCAGTTCTTGCACAAAGTTGCGCCCCAACTTGTCAACACCTGCAATTACGACGTCATCAACTCTCGTTCAAACATGACCTGACTCGCTTCACGTAATGTCCGCGCATAAAAAAACGGCTGCGTGTTGGAACACGCAGCCGTTTGGATTGGGCGATGAGGGATTCGACAATTCGCCGAAAGCTAAGGCGAAAACCACTCAGGACGATGATTTGTATGCACGCCTGTATGCACTCGATCCCGGATTGGCTCAACTGCTCGAAGTCTGGCCGATGCTCGTTCGTGACGCTCGGCAGGCCATCGTGGACCAAGCTATTCAATCCGCATCGGTGACGAATGAAACGAAATAGACGAATCGGACCGGGAGGGTGGGGTCAGGCCCGAGACACCTCTTATTCCAAACCGATTCGCCGCCGCGTACGAACTTTTGATTTGAAAGTGGTTTTTGTCACCGGCGGGCGGGTCCAAATTCAAAAGTCACTTTTCCCAAACCATGCCTTCGCGTCACGCATTTTTTCACAGGGGGTGGTATCCGGTCAGTTTGTGGTAGCCTGCGACTTCCTCCTACCATGCCGTACGTCGTTCAAGTAATTGCACGAGTTTCTCGAACAAAGGGAGCGGGTCCCTTCCAGCGAACTTCTGCGGGTACCTCATTCGAACCAATCGCACGATTGTTGTGATTCACTAAACCGCACGCCTGCGAAACCGGGGGAACTTCTGACTGTTCGTGAAATCCAGATTCGTCTGATCAAAACCTCCCCGGAAGGGACCCTGTTCGAAACAATGCGCGCCTTTTTCGGGGTCATCGATTTGACGCAAACTGTTTTAGCGCAGTGAGTTCGCGTTTTCCACGTACCCGGCAGGGCGGTAGGGGTGGTCCAACGAAAGGGACCCTCTTCGAACTCGCGATCAACGGGTTAATAGCCCGTCAAGGGACCGGACGGTTGGCCAGAATCGGCGCGGACCTAGAGAAGATTTGAGGGTCGCGCCGTCAGCAGCGGACGAGTCTGGGACAGCCCTTTTCTGAGGGCGTCATAGCGGTCGGCAGAAGGGCCGAACCCGGGTACTTTGGTCAACTTTCCAGCGGGGTAAGAAAACTCTGATTCCCGCTGATTTTCAGCGAATTCAACCGTCGAACCACTGTACCACAATGGGCCGCATTTCGCATCCGCTCTTCGCCTTGTTGGCCTCCGTAACCCGTCAGGATTTGGCCCGTCAGATTGCCTAACGTCGAGCAAGTTGGCGCTGGATCACATTGGCGATTTGCGGCAACTCGACGATTTGGTCGGCGACGCCTGATCGAATGACCGACCTTGGCATGCCGTAGACTGCGCAACCCAATTCATGCTGCGCGAGGACACAACCGCCGCGTTGGTGGACAAGTTCGCAGCCGGCAGTTCCGTCGCACCCCATACCGGTCAGGATGACCGCCAGCAGTTGGGCATCAAATAGTTCCACGGCGGAGCGCAGAGTGTAATCTACGGCAGGGCGGCACCGGTGTTCGTGAGGCGCGTCGGACAGTTTTGCAATTACACCATCGCGAGCGTGATGCTGCAGTCCGAGGTGTCGATCACCACGTGCTAAGATGACCCGGCCTGGAGAAGCTCTCATTCCGTCAGTGGCTTCGAGGACTTCAAGTTCGCTCGCCTGATTCAGCCGCGCTGCCAACGAGGCTGTGAATCCCGCGGGCATGTGCTGAACGACGAAGACCGGGACCGGAAAGTCGGCGGAAAGTTCGGGAATAATACGCGCCAAGGCGTCAGGGCCACCTGTGGAGCAGCCAATCACGACCGCTTTCAATCCCACGGCCGGTTTTGGTGTAGTCGTCACTTGATCAGTCGACGCGGAGGCATCTGTGTATGTGTTCTCGCGTAACACAGATATTCTCTCTTCCAGTGCTGCGCGAAGAAAGGCTTTGTTCTCGAGGAGATTGCTGCCGGAGGGTTTCAGGATAAAGTCGAATGCCCCCTCAATGAGCGCGTCTGTCGTGACCTGTGCACCAGCCGAGGTAAACCGGCTGATCATGACAACTTTGGTACTGACACACCTTCGTTTCAGCTCGCGCAGGACGCCGATTCCGCTGATGCTTGGCATTTCGACATCGAGTGTCACGAGATCAGGACGAAGCTCGGTGATCTTCTCGATCGCCGTGGTTCCATCTGCCACACTAGCGACGATCTCGCAATTCGGAATGTCCGTCAACAGATTGCGCAACATCGCCCGAAAAAGGGCCGAATCATCCACGACGACGACGCGAAACGGGGCCATGTCACACGATCTCTTCCGTACCCTGTTCGAACCGTTCAAAGAATGCCTGCAGCTGTTGAGGATCAAACGGTTTCACGATAAAGTCCATCGCCCCGGCTGAGATACATTCGCGCAGATTTTCCTTCTGGCTTACGGCACTGATCATCACCACGACCGCCTCGGGATGCCGGGACCGGATGCCTTTCAGGGCCGACAACCCATCCATCTCAGGCATTATCATGTCGAGGGTGACCATATCGGGACGGTGTTCGTCAAACAACCGGATAGCGTCGCAACCAGTGGAGGCTTCTGCCACGACGGTCCAACCAGCCTTGCTTGCCGTTTCGCGAATTTTCATTCGCATGATCAAAGCGTCATCGACGATCATTAATCGTTTCATGATTTCTCACGGGTTTGCGAGCAACAGAGCGAGCCATTAGAACGAAAACGTGATCACAATTCGATCGGCAGGCAGCCGATAATTTCTACTGTCTCCGCCCCCGTCTTCACGTCATAGGCGATGCGTCGGCCTTGTTGCCCCCCACAATGGTGACCTACCACAGGAATTCGCACATCCTGCAACAACTGCTGAACCGTAATCAAATTCAGCTCGCCGATGCCGGCCATCTTAAGGGTCGAGAACATATTAGCACCCCCCGCTATTTTCGCGGTCAGATTTCGGGGCTGGCCCCCCGCTCGTTCAATGAGGCGTACCAGTTCTGGCAGGGCGGTATCTGCGTACTTACCGGGCACCCGCGTATCGCCGTTGGACGACGGTAGGACAATATGTGCCAGGCCACCAACACGAGCCTGTCGGTCATGCAGAACCAATCCGATACACGACCCGAGCAACGTTCGTAACAGTCCCGTCTCTTGGATCACAGCAAGCTCGCCGATACCAATCTTTAGTTCGACTCGGCCGTCGGAGCCGCTGAAAGGGGTGCCTTGCATCGGGGGCTTCCTCACTGGTCACGCAGATTCGCAAGGATGACTGACAGTCGCTGCAAAGATGCGTGATCCGGTATCAGCAAGAAAGTCCAACGCAGAGCCTGGCCGCGCAGATTAAATCGAGTCTGTGCGAAAACCACGTTGCTGCTTGCGATGGCCTGATCCATGAAGGCTGTTTGGAGCAGGCTCTCAGCAAAATCCCGCAAAAACGTGGGAGGGGACGGAATCAACTCGACTTGCAACCGGCCCCGTACCGTCAGGTCATTTGAGATTCCATTGAGATAAGAGCTTCCGGCAATATTCATCGTCTCCAACATGCAAGAATTCTCAACATCGCCCCATTCGACCGTGCTTCGCGCCGGTCGTCCCAGCAGCAGATCAGACAACGCCCAACCACTGACATCATCAAATGCTAGCAACATGTACCCCGTCAATGAGCCCTGCATTTCCATGAGGCACATGCAGACACCTGTGTCGCCTTCGCCGAGGACCCTGATGGCGACATCGAGCGGGCATTGATCGACCGAGTCGATGGACACCGTGATAGTCGCGTTGACCCATCTCGCCAGGGCTTCCGACGCCTCGGCGGCTCCTTGGTGAAACGCCTTCGTCAACTGGGCTATCTGTTGAGGGTTGAAGGTGGGAACTTCCATGGTCACGTAAGAGGCTCCTTGTTCCGGTGCGGACTCGACGGGGGGCTATTGGAAAGTGGCTGACGCAGTTCGGTCCGCGGCAAGTTCGATCAATGCCGCTGAATCGAGCATCAGGCAGACGGCACCGTCTCCCAGAATGCTGGCTCCGGACAGACCGCGGACGGGTTGAAAGTTCTCGGCCAAGGTCTTAACAACCAGATCGGCGCGTCCCACCAGGGAATCGACTGCCAGCCCCAGCGTTTTCCCGCGCGAGTGAATAACGACGATATTCACGGTCCGAGACGCACTCGCAACCGAGGATTCGGAGGAATCGGCAATCGTCGCCCACTTAAAAACGCCCTTCATACTGACCAGGGGAATCAGTTCGCCTCGAACATCAATAGTCACGTGACGATGGACCGAGTGAATCTGCACCCGAGGGATGGAAACGATTTCGCGAACATCATCGAGTGGGATCGAAAAGAAGTCGTTCCGATAGCGCATCATCAGGCAGTGAATAATCGCCAGAGTCGATGGCAGCCGGATAGTGAACGTGGTCCCTACACTCGGCGAAGAGGCAACTTCGATTGTGCCACTCAGGTCAGAAATCGCGTTGCGAACGATATCCATCCCGACCCCGCGGCCCGAGATCTCGGTCACTGTCTCTGCCGTGCTGAAGCCGGGGTGCCAGATATGGCCAATCGCCTGAGCGTCCGTCATTTCCTTCGCGACAGCAGGGCTGGCGAGGCCTCGCTTAACGATACGAGCTCGAATCTTGTCGGTGTTGATGCCTGCGCCGTCGTCGCGAACCGTGATCCAGACACTGTTACCCCGGTGAGCCGCTTCGAGAATGATCGTACCGACAGCCGGTTTTCCCGCCGTCTGTCGTTGCTCTGGTCTTTCCAAGCCGTGATCAATGGAATTGCGGACGAGATGCAGCAGCGGATCGCCCAGCGCGTCGATCATCCGCTTGTCGAGTTCCGTCTTTTCGCCGCGGATAATCAGCTGGATCTGTTTTCGTCGTTCCGTCGATAAGTCGCGAATCACACGTTTGAAGCGGTTGAACAGCGGTCCCACCGGAACCATGCGAGTGTTCAACACGCCCCGCTGCAGGTTCTTGGAAACTCGCGTCAACTGGTCAACCGCTTCGCTGATGCCCGCGAAGTGGCGATATCCCTCCGCCCAAAGTTCCGATTGACGATCCAGCGCTTCCAGATCTTCTTCCAGTCCCTGTGACACCTGAGCCCATGCATCGTCGGTTTGCAATGGTTGACTCAGAGATTGACGAAGGTTCTCAAATCGCTCGCGCAGACGATCCGTGAGCTCCCTCGACTTCTTAAAGACGGCGCTCTGCCGGAACAGCGGACTCAATTCCGTAGCGATTTGGGAGAACCGTGCATTGGCAACAATGAGTTCTCCTGTAAGGTTCATTAGGCGATCAAGGCGTCCAATGTCGACTCGTAAAGTTTCGCTGGCTTGCGGCGTAGCATCGGACGTTTCTGGATTAGCTTGGAGAGGTCCTGGCGGTGATACGTCCGGCGGAGGAGGAATAGCAGGTGATCCCACATTGACTGGGGCCGCGATCTGGGTGGGCGATTGTTGCGGCGCGACTGGCTCTGCAGGCGACGGGATGGCGGCCAACTGTTGGGCGGAGACCTCGTGACCTCGAATCTCGATCGATTCGACGCCATCGACGTTGGCGATTTTGCGAACTTCCTCGATCTTTCGATCAGTCACTAACGTGAGCGAGAAGAGCGATAGCTCGTCGAAGCTTTGTGCATCATCAATTGGCGGATCGCAGGCGATAATTTCACCGATCGATGACAAGCGTGAGACAATGAGGCGGGCTTTCAAATCGGCCAACTGCAGCCCGGGACGAAACCGGACTACCAGTTTTAGACCACCGGATATCGTAATAGGCGGTGGCACAATCGGCGTGTTCGGCGCGGCAGGTGCCTGCGCGAGCAAGGATCGGCGATGTTCGACTTCTTTCAGTTCGTGGAGCAAGTTCGCCGGGTCGCCTTGATTGAGATCGGCGACCCTCAGGCGTCCCAGGAACATGCGAAAGTAGTCGACACACTTCAGCACCAACGTCGTCGTTTCGCGATCCAAGAACAACTCACCGGATCGGTAGCGTTCGAATCGATCTTCGAGTTCGTGGGCGAAGTTGCCCACGAACTCGAAACCAAGCATTCCAGAAGAACCCTTCAGGGAATGAAGCAACCGAAAGGCTTTGTGGAGCGATTCGTCTTCCAGCGGGTTGCCTTCCAGCTTCAGGATCGCTTCCACAAGCCCATCGAGTTCCTCTTCGGACTCATCGATATAGACTTGTAAATACTGCGCCATCTCGTCCGAGAGGGGCGAATCGGGTTCGGACGTCGATGATGTGGTGTCATTGGTCATACCGTCACCGACGCTCTGGATTCTTTTGGTAAAGGAACGGGGAACGTTTCTGGAGCATTCCGAGCATGTCAAAAACTCCCTCCGAGGGCCCCACCAGCAGATACCCTCCGTCGGCCAGTGAGCGAACTAAATTTTCAATCACGACTTGTTTCGATTCCCGGTTGAAATAGATCAAGACGTTGCGAATGAAGATGCAGTCGTACCCCGTCTGTGGATTGTGGTGCATCAAGTTGTGATTCGAAAAAGTGACAAGTTCCTTCAGCGACGCCTTCACTTTCCAGCCAGAATCCGCGGCTTCGCGGGTGAAATACCGTGTCCGCAGTTTTTCAGGAATTTCTGACTCCGCTTTGGCACCGAACACACCCGCGCGGGCTTTGGTCAACGCCGTTTCACTGATGTCAGTCCCATGAATTTCGATCTTCCAGTTTGGTAGCTTGGGGCGATTCTCGGCCAGGCACATCGCAATCGTGTAGGGTTCTTCGCCGCTACTGCACGCAGCCGACCAGACGCGGATGCTTAGAGAATGAGTTCCAGCTCTCGCCTGTTCGCGAAGTTCCTCGACAAACGTCGTGCCGAGCCATTCGAAGTGCCTCTCGGTCCTGAAGAATGAAGTTTCGTTGGTGGTAACGGCACTCAGAAACTCTTCTCGTTCAACAAGGCCGGCCGGAGACCGCAGGAGTTTCAGGTACGCCTGAAAGTCGGGAACCCCCGTCGCCTTCACGCGACGGCGGATTCGATTGCTAAGCAACGTCACTTTGTTCTCCGGAACCCGAATTCCGCAAAGTTGAAAAATGAGCGTTTGAAACTGCTCAAATTCCTGGGACGTTAATTGCGAGGGATCCACGGTCACTCAGCCTTTTTTTCAACGCACTGCTGACGCCTTGACACAGATCTAAAGGAGAACTATCTGATTTCTCTCCGCGTTCCTCTATACGTTAAATCGCTTGACCAAGTCACGCATGGCCGATGCTTGAGCCCCCAACTCTTCGGCACTCGCCGCCAATTCTTCTGAACTTGCGGCACTTAATTCGGTCGTCTTTCCGACGGCTTGAATCGCCGACTGAACTTCCCTCGCACTTTCTCCTTGAACCTCAGTCGACTCAGCGATCCGATTGATGCCGCAGGCGGTTTGCTCGACCGCCTGCACGATGGCATTCAGCGAATGCCCGACCTTCTCGGATAATTGCGCTCCCTCTGAAACACGCCGTGTGGATTCCTTGATGAGTTGCGTGATCTCTTTGGCCGCCAGACTAGAACGCTCGGCGAGTTTACGAACTTCGTCGGCGACGACGGCAAAACCCAATCCGTGCTCCCCAGCACGTGCCGCTTCGATCGCCGCATTGAGTGCCAGTAGATTCGTCTGGCTGGCAATCTCGCTGATCACTTGGATGATGTCGTTGATCTGTTCGCTCGATTTCTGAATGAGTTTCATGGCGACAATCGCCTCGCTCACCGACGAGCCGCCGGACTGCGCGAGGCTCGTTGTCGAAGCGGCTTGCTGCTTCGAGATGGACGCACTTTCTGAAATGACATTAATCGACCTCAGCAGTTCTTCGACAGAGGCTGACATTTGCTCGACGGAGGCTGCTTGCTTCTGCGCGGAATCACTCAGATTCTGTGAATTTTCGGCGATAGCTTGAGCACCTTCGTTCTGCTGGTCGGCTGATTCGATCACCTGGCCGATCAAGTCACGCAGGTCCTTGCTCATCCGGCGGACACTTTCCGCCAGCCTGCTCAGGTCGTCGTGTCCGGTATCGTCAACGTGCTGCGTGAGGTCGCCATTGGCAATTGCTTCCACGACGTTCGTTAGCAGCGTCACCCGTTTTTTCAGGTCCTCCGCAGCTGCCCACTGTACCTCCTGATTCCTCAGCGTTTCGTGTTGTGCCTTAACGGCTGCAGTGATGTCCGTGGCGAATTTGATAACCTTCGCGATCTTCCCCTGAGCGTCAGCTATCGGGTTGTAGGCGGCCCGGATCCAGATTTCGCGGCCTGCTTTCGTAATCCGCTTGAAGTCATCGGCAATAAACTCGCCACGTTGCAGCTTCGCCCAGAATTCACGGTACTCGCTGGTTTCGGCGAATTGCCGGTCTACGAACATGCGATGGTGCTGACCTCGTATTTCCTCGAGGGTGTAACCCATAGCGTTCAGAAAATTGTCGTTCGCCGAGACCACGGTCCCATCGGGAAGGAATTGGATAGTCAGGTTGGTTCGCCCAATCGCTTGCATCTGGGCCGCATAGTCGGCCTGCTGCAACTCGAGCATTCTTTGCTCGGTGATGCGTTCCCAATTCACAACGGGACCGAAGTATTCACCGTCAGCATCGAAGAGGGCCGTGACGTTCAGGGACAGGATCTCCGGGCCAAGTTGAATCTCGGCGTGATGTGGCAAGTTCCTGGGATCGCTCAGTATCCGTCGCGCCCGTTCAGGATTAGCGTGGAAGACATCGATCGACTTGCCGATCAGTTGATCGACTGGAAAGCGCAGGAGGTGCTGCAACTCTGTCAATAATTTCACCGAAGCCGGATTCATATAAACTAGGTTGAGATCACTGTCCGCGATGAGGACGCGGATCGACGAATGGTCCACGAGTTGCTCAAAGTCAACCTTCGGTCGCGCGGTAGCCACTCGACTTCGGCTCCGCGTCGATCGGGCCGGTTTGTCCAAAGCCATCACAGGCTCCTCGTCAAAAACTTTGTTATTCGTTGAATTGCTTGAACACGACGCTCGACTTGAGCGGAACGGACATCAACAGGTGCGGCTTCGCCGACTATGCTGTGAGGTCGATAGAAACTCTCGGAGCAGCAACCCGTCTGACATGCTCCATTTTCGATGGATGGAGTAGTTCTTCGATTTCCAGTAGTACGACCACACGACTATCGAGTCTGGCGAAGCCTGCGATGTAAGCCGTGCCCTCGGATCTCACAATCTCCGGAGCGGGTTGGATCTGCTCGAGAGAGATGCGAATCACCTGAGTAACGCCGTCCACCGTGCAGCCGATTACTCTACTACCGACATTAGCTACGATGGTCCGGGTTTCTTCATCTTTCTCCTTCGGCTCCAGATCGAACAGGCGACGGAGATTGATGATCGGGATGATTGTGCCACGCAGATTGCTGACGCCTTCAATGTAATCGGCCACTTGCGGCATTTGGGTTACGCGATCGGGAATCAGGATCTCCTGAATCTGTTCGATCCGAAATGCGTATTCCTGATCCGCCAGGCGAAACCCGACGAACTGCATCGACGATTTCATGTTTACTCGTGAGACAGCAACTGCGGAGCTGGCTTCTACTTGTTCTGCCACCGGTTATAAACCTTTGTCAATTGTGTCGATGACGCTGATGTCGAGTTACGGGCGAGCCCGGGATATCCTGACAACACGAAAATCCCATCGCCAGATGAGCATCAACGTACATTACGACATCCTGAAGCGGTCAGCCAAGTCTTATCGAGGTGTACTAAGCGATTTTGCGCAAGGAAATCAGTTCGGCCGTTTCAGGACCGGCAAACTTGGAATAAACAGACCAAGCGTTGGGCGATCAGTTCTCGTTGACAAATCGCCACAATCCCCTTCCGCCGGATTGCGCGAAGGAACAGCTTTTCCGTGCTGACCTGCACAGCTGCCACGATCGTTCCCCAATCTGCAGCATGTTCAATCCACGAGGCACACTGGGGACCTGCCACGTCGTGGTCTGATTGTCGCAGCATCAGTACTAGGTCCGCGCGCGGGGCCGAAGGTTCGAACGTCTGGGGCGAGACGCAAACGTCCACATCGAGCAGGCTCAGTTCCCGAATCAGGTCAGCCAGCACATCGGGAACGCGACCGGAATCGAGAATAATCCGCAACCGCACCGACGTCGGGTCGATAGGAACGGCCAGCTGGCCCGTGGTGATAACGCTCGGGCCCGTCGCATGGACGACACTCAAAATCTCTTCGGGGCGAACTTTTTTCGGCGTCAGAATAAGGGTGGCAGCCTGCCCTGCGGCGGCAAGGCTCTCAAGGGCCGAATCACTCGAATTCAGCACGAACGTCGATTGATGGAACTGCGGCTGTCGACAAAGTTCCTGTAGCAGTTCCAGCCCCTGCCCATCGGGTAACTGCATGGATGTAAGCAGCAGGTCGGGAGTCGTCCTGGCAATCGCATGCCGGACAGCGTCAATGCTGCCAACGAGGTGGACGGCCTGCGGACAGACCTGTTCGAAGGCGTTTCGCAGCATTAGACCTTGCAGCTTGGAGGGCTCCACGATCAACACTGTCTTCAATGGACGGTCAACAATGGCGGGGTCAATAATGGTCGAGTCGAACGCGACCGTGGCCTTTCCATGGAGCAGCATGTCAAGATCACTGGCGAGGTCCAAACAGGTTTGGTATCGGTCCGCAGGATTCTTCGCCATGGCTTTGGCAACGATCCGATCGCACTCAACAGGCGTTGTCGGCTCAAATTCTGACGGAACTGGGGAAGCCTTGGTCATGTGAGCCGTCATCACCTGAACGATCGAGCTGCAATCGTGATACGGGAATCGGGCCGTTAGCAAGCGAAACAGGGTGGCTCCCAGGCTGTAGATATCGGTGCGAGCATCGATATTCTCTGCCTCGAACTGCTCAGGACTCATGTACTGGGGAGTCCCGAGAATCTGGCCTGCCTTGGTAACCGCGTCATGGGGGTGGTTGGAAGCATTAAGGAGCTTTGAGAGTCCAAAGTCAACGACTTTGACAATCCCGTCGTTTGTCAGCATCAGATTCTCGGGCTTGATATCACGGTGAATCATCCCCGATTGATGGGCCGCCACCAGCCCGCGTGCTGCCTGAGCAATCATTCGGCACGCCCCCGGCCACGGCAATCGACCAGATTTACTGACTTGATCGGCAACGCTGCCTCCGGGCAGCAGTTCCATCACCAGATAATACTGGCCATTCCATTGATCGATGTCATAGATCGAGACGACATTCGGATGATTGAGTCGTCCGATCGCTCGCGCTTCACCCAGAAACCGCTGCAAGGCACTCGGAGAACTGCTCAGGTCCGGAGAAAGAACCTTAATCGCGACTTCGCGTTGGATCAGTGGATCGAACGCCAGGAAGACACTCCCCATCCCACCGGTTCCGAGCGGGGCGCGGATCTCATACTTCCCAATCTTTTGCCCCACCTGGACGCCGACTGCGGAAGTCTCGCTCTCCATCGCAAGTCCGACGAACGTCTTGGTGTCGGGATCAGTTGCCGCCACTTCTGCGCCGCCATGGAGCAACGTCTGTCTCTTATACACATCTCCGAGCCCACGAG
>OMIV01000256.1 GCA_900299185.1 Planctomycetaceae bacterium | reverse complement strand
CTCAACAGCAGATGGCGGCGCGCGTCGCAGCCATCCAACAAATGCAAGCTCAAGCGCGACAGCAACAAGCCCAGCAACTCCAAGCTGCCGAACAAAAGCGAGCACAGCGACTGGCCGCAAGCCGAAATAAGTCCTCGCAATCCAGGACCAGCAATAGCACGTCGACTGTCGCGTCAACGTCGAGCAGCTATGCGTCATTCTTGCCATAGAGACGCGTTGATCGAGATTTCGATCGGTCGCATGGATGTAAGCCAAGCCTGAGAGTCAGTGCCACACGGTGCGGCTCAAACCGAAGTCTTGGCGTTATCCGTTCGGGAAAAATCCGTGTGAGTAAGAAGGCAACTGGCGACTCTTGTGGCAACGAAAGTCGGCGTATTTCGTTCTACGACGCGCGGTTAGGAATCCTTACCAACACAACGACTCAAGCGGGCTCAGAGTTGTGTCATTTGAATTCCACAGCGACGGTGCTGGCCAAGTCCGTCTCGCCTTCGGTCAGCCGTCACTGAGCATCGCGAACGAAGAGTTCGACGTGTGTGAGAGACTCCCCGTCGCTGGTGTCGTTGAGCACCGGGCGATTCGCAGAGCCCGGTTATTAGCGGCGCCAGCTTCGGGGAAACGGGTTTACGAAAGGCCCCAAAGAAGAAACCTACTTACCGCGTTTACGAGTCTCGATACGAATGCGACATCCGACCGGCGGCGTCTCTTTCTTCGAGATTTCTTTGCCAGCCAACGTCGCTGCGATGGCATCGGCCAAGTACCGCTGCTTCACAAGCTCGGCATTCGAGTTGTCATCCAGAGCGCCCATGTAGACGACTCGGCGTTCGGAGTTGAGGACAAAAAACTCCGGCGTGTACCCCGCACCAAAGTCTTTGGCGACGCGTTGCGTTTCGTCGAACAGATACGGGAAGTTGAAGTTCTTGGCTTTTGCTTTGGCCTTCATCGCCGGCGGCAGATCAGCTTCGACCTTGTTGACGTTGATCGCTACGAAGCCGACTTTGCTGTCTGTTCCTGCATGTTCTTTGGTCAGCGCGAGAATGCGGTCCTCATACTCGACGGCATACGGACACGAGTTGCAGGTGAAGAACACAACCAAGACAGGCTTCGATTTGAAGTCAGCCAACGAGTACTTCTTATCGTCGACTCCCGGCAATTCTTTCCACTCGGGTGCGCGATCGCCGATGTTGAGATCAGGATTGAATTCGCCACCAAACACGGCCGGCGCGGTCAGAACACTCCAGACGCTCATCGTCAGAGCGAACGCCAACATCAATCGTCGCATCGTCTGAGTCCTCACGGCTTGGACTGGAGTCGAGCTTACAGATCGATCGCCGAGCGACGAATTTCGATCTCTTCAAACGGGACAAAGTCGCCTCGACCAGTCCCAGGGCAAATCGTCTTTACGAAGTCCCAATCGTCTTCGCTGTCCAAGTTCGAATTCCAGAACGGCCAAGTCCGGCATTGCTTGGGGCGAACAGGATAAATCGTGCAACCTCGACCCTTGCCATCGAAGAAGACACAGTCGCCATTGGCGTACTCATTTAACGAAACCTTGCCGCGAGCGGGGCGAGTGTGCATGAGCCGCACCTCGCCTATCGTCTTTCCAAGGTAGTCTGCGATGGCCTGAATCTCGGCTTCATCGACCCAGACAAAACCCGGCGAACCCGTGCAACAGTTGCCGCATTGAGTGCACTTAAAATGCAGTCCGTCCTTGTACCACGGCTCGCTATCGGCAGGTGTCGTCATCTTTGAGAACTCTCGAAACGACGAACCCCGGTCGTTCAGATGAAAGACCGGGGTTCGATGATTGCTAACAGTAAAGCGGCCAACTGTCTGAACTTCAGAGGCACGAGCCTGCCTCCATATGTACCTAGTACTTGCACTTAGGGCTGCTCGGTCTCCCGCCTGACCCGGTTCATGTAGTTACCACCACACATGGAAGCAGGCTCGAACCCCCGAAGGACCTCAAGGGTCAGCCAAAGCGTTCGGGAAGGTATGGCTCACAGACAGCAGCGTCAACCTACGCATCACGATGAAACGGACGGCTTCATCAATGACTTCAGCAACGCAGAGCCCGGTTGGCATCTTCGATTTAACCAGCACCGACTCGGCGTTGAGCCACAGCGTTGAACGGCTCACGACGCGCCATAATGATTCGATTGCGTCTCGATGTGTCGCGCTCACAGGACGACTCCCCTCTGTCTTCCCTCCCTCACGCTGCGACAGCGGCTTAAGTCCCTGACCCACCCATCGCTTCCGAGTGCCTCACATGGCGCTCGATTACGCAGTCTGACTTCGTTCTCATCGACTTGACGAACTCTTCTCGACCACAGGAGCAAACCGTGACGGCACAGACATTGGATCAACAGATCGCTCAAGCCAAAGCAGACCTCGATCGACATGTGGTCGAAGCCGTGCAGTGGCACTTCAACCCCGAGACCGGTTGCGACTACTGGTTGAACAAGGCCAAGAAATTCGACTTCAACCCTCTGACCGACATCAAGTGCTTTGATGATGTGAAGAAGTTCCCGCTCTTCGAAGACGATGACTTGCGCGGCGGTCCGGTCGAGCGTTGGGTTCCGAAAGGACTCAAAGGTAAGCCGACGTATGTCTTCGAGACGGGCGGAACGACGGGCATTCCGAAGTCGCGCGTGGTCGTTGAGGACCATTGGATTGACTACGAGAACTTCAGCGAGACGTTGCCCGACGAGCATTTCCCGAAGGGCGCGAACTGGCTGATGCTCGGACCATCGGGGCCGCGTCGTTTGCGATTAGCAGTCGAGCACCTCGCTCAAGTGCGCGGCGGAATTTGCTTCTGCGTCGACCTTGATCCGCGCTGGGTCGTGAAGCTCTTGAAGAAAGGCAAAGTGCAAGAGGCCAATGACTACGCCGAGCACGTCATCGATCAAGCTCTGACGATCCTCGGAGCCGGTCACAACATTCAGTGCGCCTTCATGACACCGAAGCTGCTCGAGAAGCTGGCAATGAAGCTGATCGATCAAGGTTCAAGCATTCGCCAAAAGGGTATCAAAGGCATCTTCTGCGGCGGCACGGAACTTAATCAGCAGTGGTATCGCTTCTGTCACGAAGAACTGCTCGACGGTGCCTACATCGCTCCGACTTACGGCAACACGCTGATGGGTCTGGCATGCGGCAAGCCCTTCGATGCCAATGCTTCGCAAGAGGAGAAGTACAAGATCAGCTATTACGCCCCGCAGCCACGAGCAGTGATCGAGGTCGTCGACTTCAAGGACTACAACAAGGTCGTCGACTACGGCAGCACGGGTCGCGTGAAGCTCTACACCTTCACGAAGGAACTCTTCATCCCCGGCTTCATGGAGCGTGACGAAGGCGAGCGCGAGAAGCCTTTCGACAAGTACCCGTGGGACGGCATCAGCGGCACGCGTCCGTTCCATGAGCTGCTGAAGAGTACGGTCGTCGGCGTCTACTAAGAGGCTGTCCGAGTACGTCGTGGGATAGGTTGTCCGCCTGTCAGAGTTATTACAAAACCGATTACATGAGCTGACAGGCAGGATGCCTATCCCACTTTCATTCGAACCCCGCGAGGACGGAGCGTTGGACTCTGTGGCGTCTAACACCCGAGAGGCTTCGATGACGAAACACTCACTTTTAGGTGTCGTCGCGGCGATTGGTTTGAACGCGATGTCGATCGCTCAGGCGGCGGATGCAAAGACAAAGATTGCGGTCGGGATTGAGTTTGTTCGCCAGCATTGCGTCGCTTGTCATGGCGAGAAGAAGCGCGAGGCGGATATCCGGCTTGATGATTTGACGGGCGATGTGGTGCTCGAAGGATCGCGATGGAGCATCGTGTTGCAGCAAGTCCGCGACAAAGCGATGCCGCCGGAAGACTCGAAACAACCAACGGAAGCCGAGCGGAAGTCGTTCATCGAATGGGGACGCAGCGAGCTGGCGCGGCGGCCTCAGAGCAAGCCGAACTCAGGCAACCTTGTGCCGCATGATTTGCTCTTCGGAACGGCGGTCGACGCGAACGACAACGCAAAGGCGCCGGCAGCGCGATTGTGGCGGCTCAGTCCGGATGCGTATCTCGGTTGGGTTGAAGAAGTCGCGCGCGGCAAAGCGGAAGGCATCGTGCAGCCCTTCACGGCCAGCCCCGATCGAGGCATTAAGGACTTTGCGGCGCTCGCTCGAGTTGACGAGCCAACGACCGAGATCTTGCTGAGGAACGCCGACGCCATTGTGCAACGACAGACGGCGATCGAGGTTATCGACGGCAAGAAGAAAACGAAGAACGACACCGTCCGCGAATTCACTGACATCTTGCTGGCGGATGATCCGCCGACGCGGGCTCAGCTTGAGAAGGCAATCCAAAAGCAATTCAGCATTGCGATCGCGCGGCAACCGGATGAGGGTGAAGTCGAGCGATTGCTCGCGCTCTACGAACGCTGCGCCGCAGACGGTGATCGAACGGGAGCATTGAAGACGATGCTCGGTGCCGTGCTGTTGCGTAGCGACGCGATGTTTCGGTTCGAGATGGGTTCCGAGAATGGAATGCTCACTCCGCGCGAGGCGGCAGCGGCCGTTAGTTCGGCGCTAATGTATCGCCGCGAGCGAGTGATCTTCGAAGCTGCCGAGAAGGGGCAGCTCAAGACGCGCGACGACATTGCTCAGCACGTCCGCCGCATCGTTGATGACCCAAAGATTCAGAAGCCGCGCGTGCTCGGCTTCTTCCGCGAATACTTCGAATATCAGATCGCGACTGAGGTCTTCAAAGACTCGCCAAAAGATCTGTGGCATCGCCCCGATCAAGCGGTGCGAGATACCGATCGGCTGGTGCTGCATATCGTCGCTGAAGACAAAGATGTCTTTCGCCAACTGCTGACGACGCGACTGGCGTTTGCGAACGTGAAGACGTCGACCAACAAGCAAACGCGGCAAGAAGAATTACAGCGATCGCTCGTCCCGAATCCACATAACGAGAAAGGCAAAGCGCCGCCCGAGGAGCTTTATGGCCTCGCCGAATGGACCGACAAGCAACCGTTTGAGCAGCCGGAGAACACTCGGCTCGGCATCTTGATGCAGCCTAGTTGGCTCGTGGCATGGAGCGAGAACTTCAACAACGACATCGTGCGTCGCGGACGATTCATCCGCGAACGACTGCTGGGCGGAACGGTGCCCGACTTGCCGATCGGCGTCGCAGCGATGATCCCTGACGACAAGCATCGCACATTGCGCGACCGAGTCGCTTCGGCCACTCATGCTGAGAAATGTTGGCGCTGCCATCAGCACATGGATGATCTCGGCCTGCCGTTCGAGAACTTCGACCACTATGGCCGACTCCTCAAAGAAGACTCGGTGCTCGACCGCGAGGCCACCGAAAAGAACGTCGACAAGAAGGGCAAACCTCAGGGCGATGTCTTCCGCTCAGTGCCGCTCGACACAACGGGCCTCATTGCCGGGACGGGAGACGCCAAGCTCGACGGCCCAATCCGCGACCCGCGCGACCTCGTGCAACGCATCGCCAATTCAGATCGCTGTCGGCAAGTCTGGATCCGACATGTCTTCCGCTACTACTTCGGCCGCAACGAGACATTGGCCGATGCTCAAACTTTGCAAAACGCCGACCGGGCTTATCTCGACAGTAACGGAAGTTACAAAGCATTATTGGTGTCGCTGCTCACCTCGGACTCGTTCTTGAAACGATCCGCCACTCAGTAATTCGAATGACTCGCCAAACTGGAGATCGCGAAGCCATGAACTCAAACCTGACTCGGCGTTCGTTGATGAAGGGGCTGACTCTGGGTGCGAGCGGCACGCTGCTCGGACCGGTGCTCGCGCAGCTATCGGCTCAGGCAGAAGGCACTGTCGCGGCGGGGAAGCCAAAGCGGTTTGTGTTTGTCATCGAGGGCAATGGGCTGAATCCGATGCAGATTCAGCCGACGACGATTCCTCGTGCTAAGCATCCTTATGGTCAGACCAATAACGAGACGCTCGAAGATCTTTCGCTCACAGGACATGAACTTCCTGAAGCCATTGCTCCACTCAAGCCGTTGCAAGATCGACTCACGATCGTGCAAGGTTTGAGCGGTCGCATTTGTGGCGGAGGTCACTCGAATAACTTCGGAGCATTGGGCTGCTACTCGGCGAAGGCGGGCGTTGCGGGTGAGACGATTGATATCGCCCTGGGTCGCGCGGTGCCGGGGATCTTCAGTCAGATTGGGCTCGGTATCTCGGATCGGCCCGAGCACACCGTGATTTACAACACCAGTGCGTGCGGTCCTGATCAACCCGCGCCGACGCGCTGTCGACCTGACCTTGCTTATGAAGAGTTCTTTGGCGGAGTCGCGGAAGGTGCGGCGAAAGAGAAGTTCAATCAGCGTGGCAACCTGCTCGACTTCATGGCCGATGACGTGCGTCGCGTCTCTCAACAGTTGGCTGGTGAAGAACGGGAGAAGCTCGGGCATTACCTCAATGCGTTTGAGAGCCTCAGTCAGCGACAGAGTCGGCTGAATGAGATCAGCAGCACGCTTCGCAAGCACGGGCCAGTCGTCAGCGACAAGTTCAAGTCGACTGACGAAGCCGATCGACTCGACGCGATGTTCGATATCGGTGCCGCAGCGTTGATCTGCGGACTGACGAATGTGGTGACGCTCGCGAGCGGCTGCGGCGATCCCTACTTCAGTGTGAGATGGAAGGGACTGGGAGTGCCGCTCGACAAACACAGCATCGGGCACGGCAAGGGGCTCGATATGCGGACGGCAGAGCAACTCACCACAACGATCCGTCGCTATCACATGGAGCTGATTGTGCGGCTGACCGAGAAGCTCAAAGCGGTCCCCGAAGGCGACGGCACGATGCTCGACAACACGGTCATCGTTTATCTCAGCGACGCTGCCGAGAGTCATCACAGTCACTGCTGGGATTGGCCGCTGCTCGTGATTGGAGATCTCGGCGGCAGACTGAAGACGCGAGGTCGTTATCTGTGCTTGCCGAGGTACGCCGCCAAGGGGCACAAGACGATGTCGAATTTCTTCCTATCGTTGCTCGATGTTGCTGGTGCCCCGCGCAAGTCGTTCGGTATCGCTGACCCAGCGTTGAAGGACATCAACCCAACGGGACCAATCGCCGAGTTGCTGGCCTGAGTGCGATCATCAACTCACCGATGATGAACCAGTTCAATCCGGCGTTCGCCAGCCAAGACCACGAGTGAATCTTGTCTAAGAACTTCCACGCTCACACGCCTTGGCATCACATCTGGCGAGACATTGTCGTTCATCAGCTTAAGTGTCGCAGTCACTCGGCAAAGGCTGGTTGATGAGCGACGATGCTGCATGCAACTCGTGGAAGTGAGAGCGTTGAATCACGCTCGGTTGACTAGAGCCACGGTTCATAAACCGAATAGAGTCGGCCTAAATGCCATCGGTGATTAGTCCTCAATGTCAAAGTCCAGAGGCTAAGAACTACCAACCAACCACCAAGAACTTCATCTCAAACCACAGCTTGGAAGAACAACACGATGCTTGAAATCCCAGTCATTCGCTTTGGCAAACAGTACGACAGTATGTCGAAAGAACCCGTCGTCCATTTTGAGACGGGTGAGACTCTCGCGCAGATGCATCAGGCCAATGGCGGCCTCGTGAAGATGGATCTGCGGAAGGCAAAGAACGCTCGCGAGGCGTTGCGGTCGATCCCGACCGACAAGCTCATTGAGATGTGTAAGAAGGCAGCGGACTTTTATCTCGAAGGCACGCTGCCGCTCGGGAATGGCACGCAGTCACCCGCTGAGTTTGTGCGGATTCAATCCGCGACGACCGGCCTGCCCGAGCATATGTGTGCCAGCAACATGCGGAAGAATGCCTTCGTCCTGAAGCACATGGATCAGGTGCTGGACGCTCTGACGCGCGGCCTGCCGCTCGACATTTTGTCGAAGGGTTATGGCGTTGAGTCGCGCGGCGTTACGGTCAGCTATCAAGCGACGACGCCGTGCCTCGGGCTCGTGCTGCCGTCGAATTCGCCCGGCGTGCATACGCTGTGGTTGCCGGCGATTCCGCTGCAAGTCGGCCTCATGATGAAGCCCGGTTCGAGCGAACCGTGGACTCCGTACCGCATGTATGAGGCGTTCGCTCAAGCTGGCGTCCCGCGTGAGGCATTCGCGATCTATCCCGGCCCGCATGATGTTGGCGGAGCACTGCTCGAAGGCTGCGGTCGCGTGATGATGTTCGGCAGCCAGCAGACCATTCAGCAGCACGCTGGCAACCCGCGTGTTCAAGTTCACGGGCCCGGCTTCAGCAAGATCATCCTGGGCGACGACCTCGTTGATGACTGGGAGAAGTACGTCGATCTGATGGCCGACTCGGTGTTCCTCAACAGCGGCCGAAGCTGCATCAATTGTTCGAGCATCTGGGCTTCACGCCATACGCGTGAGATTGCTGACGCCATTGCGAAGCGCCTCGGTCCCGTCGAGCCGCTTTCACCGACCGATCCCAAGGCAACGCTGGCTGCGTTCTGCATCCCCGGTGCAGCGAAGGCCATCAACGAGCAGATCGAGAACCACTTGCAGACGGCCGGGGCAACGGAAGTTACATCGAGCTACCGCAATGGTCCGCGTCACATTCCGAAGGAACGGTGCGACTACCTGCGTCCGACGGTCATTCATTGTGCGAGCCCCGATCATCCGCTCGCGAATACCGAGTACATGTTTCCGTTCGCGTCGGTCGTTGAGTGTCCTCAGTCCGAGATGATTCAACGCATTGGTTCAACGCTCGTCTGCACGGCGATCACGAACGACGAGACCTTCAAGCGGCAGTTGATCGACGCGACGAACATCGACCGGCTCAACATCGGCGAGGTCAAGACGCTGGCCCTCAACTGGCTGCAACCGCACGAGGGCAACATCATCGACTTCCTCTTCCGTCAACGAGCCTTCCAAGACGCGCCGCCACCGGCTCACTAATGAGCTCGCCGCGCGGCTTCACCGACGTGGGATAAGCATTCGAATTGGTATGTCGTTCAATGCGGCTATCCATCGAGTGTTTATCCCACGATCGCATTTATGAAGACACTAACGTTCCTAGAATCGCCAACCGTCGCGGCCTCAATCCTTCGAACCGTTCGCTGGTAACCTTTACTTCGAGACCGTGTTTGCTTGGTCGTCACAACGCCCCTTTCCGCCAATCAATCGCACTTGCTTGTCAGCCGCTGATGTCACGACATCGAGACTCAAGCCACTTGATGCGCCTCGCAAGAATTCGTTCCTATGAACTTCATCGAATGGTTCGTTCGCAATCCGGTCAAAGTTTCGGTCGGAGTCATTGTTCTTGCGCTCTTCGGGTCGATCGCGCTGTATCGCATGCCGATGCAGCTCACTCCTGAAGTCGACGTGCCGACCTTTACGGTCTCGACCGTTTGGCCGGGGGCGAGTCCTCAAGAGATCGAAAGCGAGATCGTTCAAGAGCAGGAAGAGCAGCTCCAAAGCGTGGAGGGACTGCAGAAGCTCAGCTCGCAAAGCATGGACTCGGTCGGCAACGTCATTCTCGAGTTCGCTGTCGGCACGCCAATCAACGAAGGCTTGCTCAACATCAGCACGCGGCTGCAACAAGTGCGCGACTATCCCGAGAGTGCTCGCGAGCCGGTCGTCGCGACGTCGAATGCCAATGACAAATTCATTGCTTGGTTCATCCTCACGGCGCAGCGGCCTCAAGCGGACAAGATCGCGGAAGCCATCCAAAAGCATCCCGAGTTGAAGACGGAACTCGAACGAGTCCTCAAGACGAGCAATGCCGGACTTTCGATTTTGCGTTTGCGAGAGCTTGTCGAGAAGCATCCCGAACTCCGCGACCTGCTGCCGCCCGAGCAAGATCTCACGAAGCTGCGGCGATTCTGCGAGGACTTCATCGAGACGCGGCTCGAACGCGTTGAAGGCGTTTCGAATTCGAATGTCGTCGGCGGGAGGGAAGAAGAATTGCAGGTCGTTGTCGATCCGCATCAGCTCGCCGCGCGGCAACTGCCGATTGCCGATGTGCGCGACGCCCTGCGCAAGACGAACCGCAACACATCGGGCGGCGACTTTTGGGAAGGCAAGCGGCGCTACGTTATTCGCACGCTCGGCAAGTTCACGTCGGAAGAGCAAGTCGCGAACACCATTCTCGCGCGGCGCGACGGCTCGCCGGTTTATGTCCGCGACGTGGCAACGGTGCGGCTCGGTTACAAGAAGCCGGACGGACTCGTGCATCGCTATGGCTCGTCGGTCATCGCCATCAACGCGCAGCGCGAGACCGGCGCGAACGTGCTCGACGTGATGAAGGGCCTGCAAGCCACGGTCGCGAATCTCAATGCGACGGTGCTCAAAGAACGCGGACTTGAGCTGACTCAGGTTTATGACGAGACCGAATACATCTACTCGGCCATGAAGGTCGTTGAAGACGACATCGTGACCGGCGCGATTCTGACGTTCGTTGTGCTGCTCCTGTTTTTAAGGAGCGTGAAGTCATCGCTCGTCGTGCTGTTGTCAATTGCAACGAGCATGATCGGCATGTTCTTGATGCTCGGCATTCTCGGTCGCACGCTAAACGTGCTGACGCTCGCGGGTATCTCGTTCGCGGTCGGCATGCTCGTTGACAACTTCATTGTCGTGCTCGAAAGCATCTTCCGGCATCACAGCGAGGGCGATGACATCCTCGACGCAACGGTCAAAGGCACGCGTGAAGTTTGGGGCGCGATCGTCGCTTCGACGATGGCGAACCTCGCGGTCTTCGTGCCCGTGCTCTTTATCGAGGATCAAGTCGGGCAACTCTTCCGCGATCTCGCGCTCGCTGTGAGTTGCGCGCTGGGACTGTCGCTGCTCGTCGCGCTGATTGTTGTACCGACGGCAGCGGCGCGGTTGTTGAAGAAGTCGTCTCGCGATGTCACAGAAAATACAGAGGAGGCAGAGCGACTCGCAGACCCCGCCGCACCGATCGATGAGAAGCCGCACGGCGCGATTGGCAATTTGCTGGCTGCGCTTGATCGCTTTGGAAGTTGGTTCGTCTCGATCATCGTCGGCATCAACGCGCGGTTGCAGCAGAGCGTCATCGCGCGGCTGATCACCGTCGCGGGGTTCTTAGCCGTCGCGATCGGCGTTAGCTGGGTCATGATGCCGAAGGTCGAATACTTACCGAGCGGCAACCGCAATCTCGTCATCGCGATTCTCAATCCGCCGCCGGGCTACAACCTCAATCACATGGAGGCGATGGGCCGGCGCGTTGAAGAGAACGCTCGCGAGTTTTGGGACATCGACTCCGTCGATCCCCGCGCGACGGACCCGAACTTCCCAATGATCGCAGACTTCTTCTACGTCGCGAGAGGTCGCATGCTCTTCATGGGAGTGCGAGCACAGAACGCACTCGAAGCGCATAAGCTCGTGCCCGTTGTGAATAAGCTCGTATCGGGCATTCCCGGCACGATCGGGTTTGCGAAGCAGACGAGTCTCTTCGAACGCGGACTCACTGCCGGACGAACGATCGACGTCGAGATCTCCGGTCCCGACATCAAGCAGCTCGTCGGCTTTGGCATTCGCGTCTTCGGCGAAGTGCAGAAGCATGTGCCCGGTGCGCAAGCCTTTCCTCAGCCGAGTCTCGATCTCTCGAGCCCCGAAGTGCATGCCGTTCCACGCTGGGAGCAAGCCGCAGACTTAGGCACATCCGCCGACGAGATCGGCTACGCGGTCGACGCGCTCATCGACGGTGCGTATGCGTCGGACTACTTCACTGGCGGCGACAAGATCGACCTCGCGATCGTGGGCAAAGAGGATTACGCACAACGAACTCAAGACCTCGACACGTTGCCGATCGCGACTCGTTCGGGGCAGACGGTCTCGCTCGCTGCTGTCGCTGACCTGAAGCTGTCGAGCGGTCCCGAGCAGATCAACCGCCGCGAACGCCAACGCGCCATCACGATTCAAGTCACGCCGCCGCCAGACATGCCACTCGAAGATGCGATGCAACGCATTCAAAAGGAGATCATCCCCGGTCTCGAAAACGACCCGGCCTTCAAAGGTCTTTATCAGGTCAACCTCTCGGGTACGGCGGACAAGCTCAAAACTACGTGGCTCGCGATCCGCTGGAACCTGCTGCTAGCAGTAATCATTACATACCTCGTGATGGCCGCGCTGTTCGAATCATGGATCTACCCCTTCATCGTGATGCTCAGCGTGCCGCTCGGTGCCGTCGGTGGGTTTATTGGTCTCGGTATGTTGAACGTGCTGCTCAGCACGAAGGGGCAAGTGCAGACGCTCGACATGCTGACGATGGTCGGCTTCATCATCTTGGTTGGGACGGTCGTGAATAACCCGATCCTCATCGTCGAGCAGGCGCTCGTGCATATGCGCGAGGACGGCATGACTCCGCGCGACGCAGTGCTCGAAAGCGTGAGAACGCGCATTCGTCCGATCTTCATGACGGCGTTGATCGGCCTCTTCGGCTTGCTGCCGCTCGTGGTCTCGCCGGGTGCCGGTAGCGAGCTGTATCGAGGACTCGGCAGCGTGACGCTCGGCGGCTTAGTGGTCTCGACATTCTTCACACTGATCTTCGTGCCCGCGTTGTTTAGCTTGGCGCTCGATGCCAAAGCCGCAGTTGTGAAGCGCTTGAATCGCAAGTCTTAGCGTTGACTTCCACGTCAAAACGAAGTCGCCTTGGTTTCGCTCAGTCGGTCAGTCGCCAGCTTTGAAGAGTTCGATACTCACCAGGCTGCGGCCAGCTATATTGCATCAAACGTAACTCGCTGACGTGGTCAGTTCCAAAGTCGGTACTGGCGTGCTCAGCGAGCAGCTCAAACAACTTTTCCGCCGGTTTGGCTCGAATGCGTGCCAGCGTCACATGCGGATGAAAGGCTCGTCGCTCGCGCGGAAAACCCAGCGGAGAGATCGCGTTCTCAACGGCCTCTGCGAGTGTTCTCAATGGCTCGGAGTCTCTGAAGCCAGCCCAACAAACGGCTGGCCGTCTAACGTCCGGGAACACGCCAAGCCCTCGAAGAGTGACCTCGAATGACTTCGTTCTGGAGGCAATCTCGCAGAGTGATTGCTCGATGGCTGCGACTCGGTCAGCAGGCGTTGCACCGAGAAACTTCAGCGTGACATGCAACTTGTCTGGCACCGTGGGATTAACGGATGGGCAGCAAAAAGACAGCTCGCGCAGGACATTCGCGAGCGCCGAGCGTCGACCATTCGGCAGCCGCAGAAGGCTCGACGAAACCGAGAAAGCAATGAAGAGGCGTAATGAATCTGACATCTCTGAATCGTCGATTGAATGACGAGAAGTGCCACTTGAAGCTGGTCCGAATCAACCGCAGTGCAACGTCGAAAACACGCGCATCACGAACGGCACTTGCCCGTCGAATCACGGCCGCGCTGTGTGCCCGGCGCAACCGCTGACTAGAGATGATGCACGGTCGCAAAGGAAGCGATGGTAGGCCGCTCGTCGCAGTACTCGTCCAAGATCTCAACTTGAGCCAACGCTGACTCACGCTCGCCATGCACAATGAAAGCCTGGCCGATGTGCGAGGTACCGTGCATCGCCTTAAACCACCAACGGAAGTCTTCAGCGTCCGCATGTGCCGACAGACCGCTCAACGTCTCGACCTTGCAGCGCACCGCGACATCACGATCAAAGATCCTCACAAAACGAGAACGTTCGGCGATACGACGCCCCAAGGTGTTCGCGGCTTGAAAGCCCATTAACACGACAGTGTTGTTGGGGTTGCTCAAGCCATGCTTGAGATGATGCACCACTCGCCCGCTTTCACACATGCCACTGGAAGCGACAACAACGAACGGGCCGCCGCTACCGTTTAGCGCGATGCTCTCGTCAGGAGCTTGCAAATACGTCAAGCCAGGGAAGCCGAACGGATCATTGTCCGTCTGTAAGAGCTGTTGCACGTCGGAGTCCATATCTTCGACGTGCCGCCGATACGCACTTGTGATGCGTCGAGACAGAGGACTGTCGACATAAATGGGGATGCTCGGCAGCCGCTGCTTGTTGGCCAACTCATTGAGGAAGTAAACGATGTTTTGAGTTCGCCCGAGGCTGAACGCGGGAATGATGACTCGCCCACCGTGTTGGTAAGCCTCGTTAATGATGCGTTCGAGTTCTGCCTGAGTATCGCCGCCCGTCGGATGGATCTTGTCGGCATAGGTCGACTCAGTAATTAGCACATCGCAACCCTCGACAAATTCTGGATCGCGCAGCAGCGGAAGACCTCGCCGCCCTAGATCTCCCGTGAAGACGATGCGTTTCGACGTGGTGCCATCCATGACTTCGATCTCGGTGATGGCAGAACCAAGAATGTGTCCGGCATCCGAGAAGCGAATGCGGATGTCTTCCGCGAGTTCGTACCATTCGTGGTACTTACATGGATCCATGTGCTTCACGACTTTCTTCACGTCGTCCATGTCGTAAAGCGGTTCAACCGAAGGATGCCCCGGACGCAGTCGACCGGACAAATACCGAGCATCTTCAGCCTGAATGTGAGCACTATCTTCCAACATCATTTCGGCGACATCAGCCGTGGCTTCAGTGCAGAAGATGGGACCGTGAAACCCGGCCTTGGACAGACCCGGCAAGTTGCCGCAGTGATCCATATGAGCGTGCGACAGAATGACGGCATCGAGCTTCTTCGGCAGGCAATGGAAGCGTTCGTTCTTGAGTCGCGACTCGGCTCGATGACCTTGAAACAGACCGCAATCCAGCAAGATCCGCCGATCACCGACTTCCAAGAGGTGCTGACTACCAGTGACTTCGCCAGCGGCACCGAACGAGGTGAGCTTCATGAGAGATCCTTTGGAGCTTCGGCGATGAAGCGAATCGAGATGTTAAACGGTGGGGAGTCGCAGAGGTCGAAGATCCTTCCGCTACGACGGGTTGCCATCGTTATCGGCGATTCCTGGCCGCACAACTCGGCGACGGAACCGACGTGCCAACTGAATCAAAAAACCAATCGTTTCGACGCCGCTCTGATCTGCTCTTTGCGGTCCGCATCAGCTTCCAAAACTTGTCACTCCGCCGAGAACTTTTCGCCCTCGGCCACCATCTGGCACAGGCTTTGTGTATTTGCTTTCCAACATCGAAATCCGCTGCCAATGAGGCAGCAAAGCTCACATTGGGCTCGTTCTCAGCCGCATTTGGCTGCTGAATTGGCAGATGTGTTCGAGCGAGTTTCGGTTGGTTGGTTTGAAGCAGCCCAGGATGGAAAGCAGGGATCGACGCTCACGCAACGTTTGGATGGATATTGAGCGTCCTGGGTTGAATGTTGTTTTTTGCCGTTGCTTGAAGGAGCTGAGTTCATGTCCGCAAAGATGATCGCCTTCGATCAGGAAGCCCATGAAGCCATGCGACGAGGGATCAATACCCTCGCCAAAGCGGTTCGCACGACCTTAGGTCCGTGTGGTCGCAACGTGATTTTTGAAAAGAGCTTTGGCTCGCCCACCGTCACCAAAGACGGAGTGACGGTCGCTCGTGAAATCGAGCTGGAAGACAAGTACGAAAACATCGGAGCACGACTCGTTCGAGAAGTCGCCTCCAAGACCAACGACATCGCGGGCGACGGTACGACCACCGCGACGGTTCTAGCCGACGCGATCTACGCCGAAGGCTTGAAGGCTGTCGTTGCGGGCGTGAATCCCATCGAGATGAAGACCGGCATCGATCGCGCCGTGTCTGACATCATCGACAACCTCAAGAAACGAGCCATCCCGGTTAACGGCAAGAAGGACATGCAGTCCGTGGCCACGATCGCTGGTAACAACGATCCGAAAGTCGGCAAGGACATCGCTGAGGCCATGTCGAAGGTCGGCAAAGCCGGTGTCGCAACGATCGAAGAGGGCAAGTCGATCGAGACCGAAGTGGACTGGGTCGAAGGCATGCAGTTCGACAAGGGCTACATCTCGCCGTACTTCGTGACTAACCAAGAGGCGATGACCTGCGAACTGAGCGACGCCTACGTTCTGGTCTACGAAAAAAAGGTCTCGAACATCCGCTCGTTGGTGCCTCTGCTGGAGAAGGTTTCCAAAGCCAGCAAGCCACTGCTCATCATTTGCGAAGACGTTGAAGGCGAAGCCTTGGCAACGCTGGTCATCAACAAGATGCGTGGCACGTTTACCGCGTGTGCCGTGAAGGCTCCGGGCTTTGGTGATCGTCGTAAGGCCATGATGGAAGACATCGCCATCATGACCGGTGGCGAAGCCATCATGGATACCCTCGGCATCAAGTTGGAAGATCTCGAACTCAAGCAACTCGGCCGAGCCAAGCGAGTCTTGATCGAAAAAGAAAACACAACGATCGTCGGTGGCTCGGGTAGCAAGGACGCCATCGCCGGACGCATCGCTCAGATTGAAGGCGAACTCGAAAAGTCAACCAGCGACTACGACAAGGAGAAGCTCTCCGAACGCAAAGCCAAGCTGTCAGGCGGCGTCGCCAAGATCAGCGTTGGTGGTGCAACTGAAGCCCAAGTGAAGGAGCGAAAGTACCTTTACGAAGACGCCTTGAATGCCACTCGCGCAGCCGTCGAAGAAGGCATCGTGCCTGGTGGTGGTGTGGCGTTGGTTCGAGCCGCTGCTGAAGTTAAGGGCAAGGGCCTGAGCCATGACGAGCAAGTCGGTTACGACATCGTCCGCCGTGCTTGCCGCGCTCCGCTGACTTGGATTGCCAACAATGCAGGTCTGGATGGCTCCGTCGTGTGTGAGAAGGTCGCTGAAGGCAAAGGTAACTTTGGCTACAACGCGTTGACCGCGAAGTACGAAGACCTCGTCGAGTCCGGCGTTATCGACCCTGCTAAGGTCGTTCGCACGGGACTCGAAAACGCAGCCAGCGTCGCGACTCTGCTGTTGACCAGCGACGCTTTGATTGCGGACTTGGCAACTGACGACAAGAAGTAAGCGATCCGAGTCTCAAAGCTCTAACAAAGAAGCCTCGTGGGAATTCCGACGAGGCTTTTTTGTTGGGCCGTTCCAGCGTCTGAAATCGTCAGACTTATCACATCTCTAGTGAGACTCACCGAGCAGTTGAGCGAGCGACGTTAGAGGGCTTGTTGCCACTCTGCCGAACAACCAACTCAATTATTGAGAGTCGTCTTAGCCTTCTTCGCGCACTCTGCTGCGCAGCGGTAAGGAGTTGCGATTACCGCAGAGGAACCGAGTACGCAAAGGGCAAGCACGGTCGCGTTGCCAAGACCAAGGTGCGTTGCAAGTCCGTCACCGAACGGCACGGTCTGACTCAATGTGAAGAGTAAGACAAACTCCACAGAGAATCGGCAACCGCAGGTCTCAGCTCGGACTTACAGGCTTTGCAGGTCGATCACGATTTCAATCGGCAGGACGAAGGTCTCTTTGATCTCCGTGCTAGCGTTCGACGAAAGATTGTCGACGCCTTGGTTACCTGCGACGGTGTCGGTTCCGCCGTTTCCGTTCACCACGTCGTCGCCATCTTCACCGAGCACGATGTCGTCACCGGCAACGCCAGAGACGGTGTCATTGCCGTCACCGCCAAGCACCGTGTCATTGTCATCACCGCCGGAGACAACGTCGTTGCCGTCCATGCCCGTGATGACATCAAGACCCGCTTGGCCGTCGATCGTATCGTCACCGTTTCCACCACTGATTGTGTCGTTCTCGGTCCCGCCATTCAGGACGTCATTGCCATCACCACCCTGCATGCGATCGTTGCCAGCTTGGCCACCAACGATGTCGTCACCCGCATCGCCATTCAGCGAATCATCGCCGCCAGCACCACTGATGGAGTCATTGCCCTGACCGCCGCTCGCGGTGTCATTGCCCGTTCCACCAACCACGGCATCGTTATCGTTGCCGCCGTTCAGAGAGTCCGCTCCCGCAGCTCCATCGAGTGTGTCGTTGCCATCGTTGCCGAGGATCAGGTCGTCTCCATCACCGCCGCCGAGCGAGTCATTACCCAGCCCACCGTCAATTGAATCGGCCCCTGCCCCACCGTCAACAAAGTCGGCACCGTCTTGACCATTGATGGCATCGTCGCCGTCGTTACCTGAGAGCGTGTCGTTGCCAGCGCCACCTTGGATCGTGTCGCCACCAGCTCCGCCCAGAATCGAGTCGTTGCCGTTACCGCCGAGCAACTCCAGAGTCGCTCCAACAGCGACCACAGCCGAGGCATTGATGCGGTCGTTGCCGTCTCCGCCATCAACTCGCAACAGCGTTCCGATTCCATTGGGGACGTTATTGACGGTGATCTTGTCGTTGCCCGTCAGGCCGTCGACTTCAACCACCGCCACAGTGTTTCCAACCGAGATAGTAGAACCATTGATGGTCACAGTGATGCCGTTCGCGGTCGATCCCACAGAGATAACGTCGGCTGCCGAAGTGCCTTGCACTGTGACGGTGTCTGAACCGCCCGACGAAGTGAAGGTATCGTTACCTTGGCCCGCTCCAACAACGATGTCGTCGTCGCCGAGTGCCCCATCAATCGTGTCAGCGCCAGCATTGCCATTAAGCAGGTCGTCTCCCGCACCGCCATCGATCGAGTCGTTGCCAGCACCGCCGTAGACGATGTCATCTCCTGCGCCGGAATAGATGCTGTCACCAGCTCCGCCACCGGAGATGGTGTCATTACCAGGAGCCAGGCCACCAACGCTGCTGTCGCCATAAATCACGTCGATGTCTTCACCACCTGAGATGAAGTCGTCGTCGTCCCCACCCTCGACAGTATCTGCTCCATCACCAGCCAGAATGCTGTCATCGCCGGTCTCACCAAAGATCGAATCGCGACCAACGTTGCCTGTAATCGAGTCATTACCTCGACCACCATAGATGATGTCATTTCCGCTACTTCCAATGATGCTGTCGTTACCAGCGAAGACACTGAATTGATCGTCGCCATAGAGCAAGTCAGCATCGGCACCGCCATCGACGATGTCATTTCCGCCACCGCCTTCGAGTGAATCCAATCCCGAGTTACCTCGGAGAACATCGTTGCCGACTCCACCCAACACGTTGTCGCTGCCACCACCGCCAGCAACCGTGTCGTCGCCATCGCCACCGTCGAGCGAATCGCTATTCAACCCACCGGCGATGAAGTCATTTCCCAGGCCACCGCTAATGGTGTCGTCACCTTCGCCGCCCGTGATGACGTCGTTGCCTGCTCCCGTGAAGCCAACGGCATCTCCAGTCACAGAGTCGTTGCCGTCGCCAGCATCAATGGTGTCGGAACCAGCCGAGCCATTCACCAAGTCATCGCCGTCTCCGGCAGAAATGCTGTCGTTGCCGTTGTCTCCAGAGATCGTGTCATTGCCATCGTTGCCAAGCACGGTGTCGTTACCGAGCCCCGCGCCGATCAGGTCGTTTCCATGACCACCGTCGATGACGTTGACTCCATCACCGCCGTTGATCACATCATCGCCGTCGCCGCCCGTTATGGTGTCGGCGAGATTGTTGGTGCCGATGATCGAGTCGTTGCCAGCGTTGCCATTGATCTTCACCGAAACCAAGTTCGGGAAGCCGGTCTGATTCACGCCAGCGAGATTGATCGTGTTTGCACCATCGCCGCCATTGATCGTGATGGCCTGCACTTGGCTCGCCAGGATTCCTGACGACGATCCAACGGGCGAACCATTGGCTAACACTTGGACCTTCGAAAGATCCGAGGGATTGCGACCGACGGTAATGGCGTCATCGGCGTTCGAGTTCACAATCAACTCGCCACCCACGAAGAAGCTCGTCACGGAAAGCAGTGACCGATCTTCGAGATGCTCCATCTGAGCCGAAACCGGGCGACCGGCGGGCTTGCGGGAGTTGGTTCGCAAACGATTCCTGAGAGCATCCAGCCAAGCGTTGAGTTGCATGGGACCCATCCGTGGGCAAGAGACGTGTCGACGAGTGGCTCGACGATGGTCTTAAACCCGCCGAGCGTTCCAATGTCGAGGTCGCGCCGAATTACAGTCCCTGCTTTTCGCACGCGGCATCTGGTAAGGCTTATCGACCTACGACATTCCGAATCTGCGCTCTGCATCACATTCCCGTTAGAGCAGCACTAATCGGATAGGTTTCTCTGACAGGCAACACCAACGCAGCCTCTCCAATCTGCCATCCGTTTGACTCGCAGCAGAACTTCGCGATCAATTGGAGAAACTGGAGAAACATTGTGACGGTCAGAATGAACTCGAAGTCGGGACCAGCACGACAAACTTGAATCCAACTCACACTGATGAATCAGCCACCGAACGAATTCGGATGCAACAACTCTCGCACGATGCAGCCTTGCACGAACGAGTTCGACATCGGTGATTAACTCGTAATCTCGCGTCGCCGGTGCGAGAACTCGTTGAAGTTTTCGCACTGAAGCCTCATGGAATTGTGCGTCGAGATCAGATCTGTGCTTTTCACTGCGTGGCTTGCCGCGCGGGAGCTAACTATTCTCCCGACCGCATTATGAAACCCGCTTTCTGCCACAAGGAACCTGCCTCATGAGCGCTGATGCCAGACTGGCCGCTTTCCTCGCCGCAAATGGATTGGAACTGCCCCCTGCTCCCAAGCCGGGCGGAAACTACACCCCAGTCGTTCAAGTGGGTGAGTTCGCCTACGTTTCCGGTCATGGTCCACTGAAGGCAGATAAGACTCTCTACACGGGCAAAGTGGGAGCAGAAGTCTCAGAGGAAGAAGGCTACCTCGCCGCTCGACAAGTCGGTTTGGCGATCCTCGCGACCTTGAAGCGCGAGTACGGTTCTCTCGACCGCATTATTCGAGTCATCAAAGTACTGGGTATGGTCAATGCCGTGCCTGACTTCCAAAACCATCCCAAGGTCATGAATGGCTTTAGTGATCTGATGGTGGAAGTCTTTGGAGATCCCGGCCGCGGTGCTCGCAGTGCCGTGGGAATGGGCTCGCTGCCGAGCAACATCAACGTCGAAGTCGAGTGCATTTTGCACGTCAAGAATTAGTCCTTGGTGGTGTAACTAAGCCGACCGGCGAGTTTGAAATTCGCGAGTCGGCCTCATCATTCCAGATACTACTCACCACCCCGCAGTCCGACGTCTTAGCTATCCACGAATTGCCTCTTCTCCTTCCTCTGGATCTCCCGCCATGTCAGACCCCGCTGCCTCCACTTCGATCAAGATGACCCGAGTCACTTGGCTAGTTTGCATCATTGCTTCGATCGGCTTTGCGTTTGATATCTACGAACTCTTGATGTTGCCGCTGATCGTGAAACCGGCATTGGCATCCTTGGGCGGAGTCGGTGAGAACGGTGTTCCGCTGCTGACACCGGGATCTCCCGAGTACGTGAAGTGGGCTCGCATGCTCTTCTTCATTCCATCACTGGCTGGCGGATTGTTCGGCTTAGTTGGTGGCTACCTAACAGACATCTTGGGCCGTCGACGCGTCTTGACCTTCAGCATTCTGCTCTATGCCTTCGCCGCATGTGCCGCCGGATTCTCGACGACCCTTTATCAACTGCTCTTCTTTCGTTGCCTGGTCTTCATCGGAGTCTGTGTCGAGTTCGTAGCCGCCGTCGCGTGGTTGGCAGAGCTTTTCGATGACGGCCATCAGCGCGAGAAGGTCTTGGGCTACACACAAGCATTCTCGTCATTCGGAGGTTTGCTCGTTGCTGGTGCCAACATGCTCGCAGCTTGGCTGGCTAAGGAAGAACTCGTGCCAGCAATCAATGGCGGACACGAAGCCTGGCGATACACCTTGATCTCGGGAGTTATCCCGGCACTGCCTTTGATCCTGATTCGCCCGTTCTTGCCCGAGTCTCCGGCATGGCAACGCAAGCGAGAAACAGGAACGATCAAACGCGCCAGTCCCTTCGACCTATTGGCTCCCGGACTGCGTCGCACGACGATCGTCACGACGTTGATCTTCGCATCGAGCTACGGACTCGCTCTGGGTGCGATTCAACAGTTGCCACAAATCCTTGGCTCTCCAGTTAAAGGCCATAAGGAAATCGCCGAGTACGCCAAAGGCGTGGTTGAGAAGGCCAACGAAAAAGCAAAAGCAGATACTGGCAAGCCGCTCCCTGAAGGAAAGCTGAAGGCCATTCGAGGTAACGCTGCCGACGAAGCTGTCGCCAAAGTGACACTCTCTCAAGAACTGGGAGGACTCGTCGGACGGTTTGCATTGGCAATGGCCGCGCTGGTTGTTGTCAGCCGCCGCATGCTGCTCCGCTGCTTCCAACTGCCCGCCATGTTTGTAGTTCCAGCCTTGTTCTATTGGATCTCTCAGAACTTGCAGGCGGACTCATTGACGATGATCAAGTTCGGCATTTTTGCGGCTGGCTTCTTCACGGTCGCCCAGTTCAGCTTCTGGGGCAACTACATCCCGTTGGTCTTCCCAGTTCATCTCCGAGGAACTGGCGAAAGCTTCGCAGCCAACATTGGAGGACGCGTCATTGGCACGGGTGCCGCCTGGCTGACGATTACGTTGTCCGAGTCAACACCACCTGATCCCAGCAAGATTGCGTTGACCGGTGCCATGATCGCAGGCTGCTATGCGTTGGCGGGTGCAGTCCTGACTCAGTGGTTGCCAGAGCCAAATCCAGAAACGATGACCGAGTAAAACAAAACCGTCGACGAAACTCTGTCAGTACCGGGTTCGTTGCAACTCCTAGTTGATACCGATTGAAGAGACGACTCGCACATTCCGCAGTCGTCTCTGCTTAAACCGATTGAGGATCGTGCTGATTTTGGATTGGACTCGATGAGAAAACTGTGAGCGAACTCTTCCTACCACGATCGCCCGATCGCCTCGTCTGTCCGCAATGTCTTCAGGCATTACAGCACGAGGATGAACTGCGTTGTGAACGCTGTTCGTTGCAGATTCCGGTCGTAGCAGGCATTCCCAGGTTCGTCGAACAGGAACATCTCGCTAGCTTTGGCTTGCAGTGGAACCGCTACGAGGTCGCTCACGACGACGAAGATCGAGCGACGTTTCAAGCGAAGACCGGTATCAGCTTGGCTGAACTCAAGGGGCTGAGAGTCCTCGATGCTGGCTGTGGTGGCGGACGTTACTGCAAAGTCGCTGCCGAAGCCGGAGCTGAAGTCATCGGAGCTGATCACACTTCCGCTGTCGAGAAAGCATCAAAACTATGCGGACACCTGCCAGGTCTAAAGCTCGTCCAAGCAGACCTCAAGCACCTGCCGTTTGAACGAGCGTCGTTTGACTTCGTGTTTTCAATCGGCGTCATGCATCACGACAGCGATACCAAATCGGTGTTCGACGCCGTCGCTCAAATGGTGAAGCCCGGCGGACGCATGGCCGTGTGGCTATATCGCCGCAACATGTTTTGGCAAGAAGCACTTAATTCAAGCATCCGACGAGTAACAACCAACTTGCCCCCGGAGCGACTTGAACCTTGGTGCCGATTTGGCGCGTTGGTCGGCGGCATACCGATCGCCAAGCAAACTCTCAGCAAGATTATCAATTTCAGCACACATCCTGTGTGGGAAAACCGGGTCTGCGACAACTTCGACTGGTACGCTCCTCAGTATCAATTCCACCACACTACCGACGAATTATGCGAATGGTTTGAAGCTGCCGGATTCGGCGAACTACAGGTTCTTCCGCCTGAAAAGAACGGTCGGTTCTATCGCTGGGCCTGGAAGAACAACTTGATAATCGGCAGTGGCGTTAACATCCTGGGACGACAAATCAAATAAGGTGACGTATTTATAACTGATAGACACCACTTGCCAATAACTGGGATAAACCATGCAATAAACTGCCAGCTAATCTATCGAAACCGACCACAGATGCGTCACATGGTGTCATTGCCAATATTCGCGAAAAACTCGGCCACTCGCGACACGGCAGACTCTCAATTCCGATCTTGTCCAGTCAATTGTTGCTCGACGCAATCGGCTTGCATGGCAATCTCAAAGACAGACCGACGGATTTCTTCCGGATCGACAGTGGATCGCGGGTATGTATCAACCACCACAAACTGAGACAGACCGTCGACGTCGCGCAGAGCTAGACTGCCATGCGACATTTCCGAATTACGACGCAACGCGTTCTCAAAGAAATGCGGCTGAGCCGGACAACAAACCGAGTACAGCAGTAGCAGTCGCTCATCGACGCTGTGACCACTCGGCTCCAAGAAGACAACTTGCTGTCGACCTTCAGGCAAGCGACGTACAAGTCGATACTGCTCACCAAGTCGAGTCCATGTTACTGACGGCTCATGTCGAAATGCTTCTAACAACAGGGACTCCAGATCCCGTTCATGCCCCAAAACCGCATGCAAAAGCTGAGTTGCAGCCACCGCATCTTGAGGCCGTACCGCTGGAGTCGGAGAAGTCATTAAAGCCACGCACTCAGCGACTTCCAGCGACACATCCGGGCAAAGATCTCGCACATTCGGAATCGCCAACTCAGAGACATGTCGAGTGAGATCTCGTAGTGAAGTGCAATCTCGCGGCAGACGCCCCGTCAGCATCTGATAAAGACAAACGCCAAGTGCAAACACGTCGCTAGCAGGCGACGCAGGTTGCCCCTGCAACAACTCCGGGGCCATGTAATGGGGCGTCCCACAAATACAGTCGGAAAACGGTTGCCCCGCTTGATTGAGCAATCTTTTCGCCAGCCCGAAATCACCGATCTTCGCGATGCCATGCTTATTAAGCAGGACATTATCGGGCTTGACGTCGCGATGAATGATTCCGTCGCGATGCGCTGCCGCCAGTCCGTCGGCTATCATCATCCCGAGCTTTAATGCGCGATCAGTTGTTAATCGACCTTCGTCAATAATGAGTTGTTGCAGCGAGCGCCCCGAGATGAATTCCATCTCCAAGAAATGCAGACTGTCCATCTGCCCGACCGCATGCACCGTTACAATATTGGGATGAACGAGTGCCGCCGCCGCTCGACCTTCCTGCATGAAACGAGCGATATACTCGTCGTCGCAAACACCTCGCTTCGGAGCAAGGATTTTCACGGCACAATGTCGATGGAGATCGCCGTGATTAGCCAAATACACTCGCCCCATCGCCCCTGAGCCGATGAGTGACATAACGTCATAAACATGGACTCGACGACCAACAATCGGATCATCGCCGTTATTCTTGAAACTAAAGCGAGCGACCGGTCCTGTTCCGTCTAAATCCAGCATTAGCGTTTCATGACTGGCAGTGTCGCTGACAACCATTTCTCGGCCGCAATTGGGGCACTGATTGCCACGATGTGGCTGAGCAAACCAGGCGTTACACCCCAAGCAAAAGTGATTCCACGTCGAAGACAGATCAACTTGAGGGAGTGGCACGGCGATCCCTTATATCAAAAGCGAGCATGAAACATGGCAGAACGCAGCTAGCGATAAAGTCTCTCAAGATACTGACCGACGGCATCCGACCACAAAAAACGCTGAGCAGCAGCACGCGATCGAATCGCTTCGAACTCTGCCGACCTGTTTATTTTCATTCGAACCGCCGACATCGTCTTTTCCATAAAACCCATACCCAGGGCCTCTTGGGTCGTTCCATCGAAAGCGAACCCCGTCTCACCGTCAATAACCGTATCTTTCAATCCACCTGTTGCATGCACCACACATGGCTGTCCCTCTCGCATTGCTAACATCTGAGAAATACCACAAGGCTCAAAAGCGCTGGGCATCAAGAACAAATCGCCTTCTCCGTATAAGGCTTCTGCACTTGAAACACTAAACCCATTAATAAACAGCAAATTCTCATACAGCCCAGTTAGGTCCGCAAAAAACGACTCGTACTGAGCATCACCGGTCCCAGCCAGAATATAAACTGCATCATTTCCAGTTCGTGCCAACACTCTCTCTATAGGCGTGGGGCCTTCAGGAAATCGCATCAACCTCACTTTCTGGTCAACTACGCGGGTCACACTCGTCATCACGACTCCGGGGCGAGCACGTCGCTTCCACTCTAGTAAACGCCGCAAGGTACCCGCGTGTCGAGGATTTGACGTCGCCCCAGGCCAGCGGGCAACTTCGGAATATATCGTATCAACGAGCTTCAGCCAACTTGCGTCATCACGTAGCGACAGTGATTGACCCGGTGGGTATTCACAACCATTGAGAATACCTACCAATCGCCCCTCATCTTTCGCCCGCAGAAGTTCAAACTCCAGCCCTTCACCACCGAAAAACACGCAATCGGGATGATTGCGTTTCGGACGACTCGGCAAGCAGATTTCATCGGCATAGTTTGGAGATACAACATGCACTCGATCCGCGAGGCGAATACCAACGGCCATTGGATTCATACACCCGAGATACTCTGGGTCTTCCACAACAGCCAAGTCATACTGCAGCCCTGGAAACCAGCTTTCTAGAGCCGACTCATAACCTCGAAGCGGCCGCACCCCCTGAAGAGCCAGGTTGTGAATTGAAAACGCAGCCTTAATACCTCTGAGCAACGAATACCGTGGCTCGAATTCCCGGAGAATCAAAAAGAAACCTGTATGCCAATCGTGAAGATGCACTCGATTGACCGCACCTAACTTGCCGAGCAAAAGCGATTCTGCCAATGCCGCACAAAAACGAGCATACCGAGTAGCATCCGTCGCGAACGGTTCCCCTGGAGGATCGTCACAATAAATTCGATGCCGCCCGGTGGTTGGATCGATGAATTCGAACGATGGGTGATGCACCACAACATGTCGAACATTCGGTGCTGTTCGCTTAGGCGCGACTTCGAATAACTCCGCCGAAGTCCGCTCGCCAGAAAATGCGAATTCCACACTCCCCAATAATCGCAGCGGACTTGCGTGCAAGAACCCATAGGATGGAGTAACGACAGTAATCGTACCTTCAAAGGCAGGGTGAGCTGACAGCGCAAGAGGCACGTCTCGCACAACGTCGCCTACTCCTCCAACCTTGCATCCTGGCAGAGCGTCATTCTCAGCAGCAACAAACAAGAGGTGCAGAGGTTCGGCCATCGCAGTTATTTCCTAATTATTTACAAATTTCGGCAGAGTCGCATTACGCCGAACCAACTGTAATCAAGAGAGCGGCGAAAAACGCTCAATCGGCTTCGAATGCTGCTGCGGCTCAACCACCTGCATCGCTCTAATCACATCGGCCTCAGCCCGCACATCGTGCGCATTATCAAAGATCCGCATTTCAAAACCACACTCGTAACTTGCTCCTGACTGCAACGAAATGACGCGTCCCCGTTCTCGTTCAAAACTCCGAAAGTTTGGGAGATTTGTTCCAGGCTCAAGCCCAGTTACATATCCGTCCGCATCCGCTTGAGGATTCTTCCACAAGGTGAAATAGGGGAGTTCTTTGACGGAGTAATCCAGGCTCAAACCACGATCACCCGCTGCGTTCACCAACATCACGCGAGTATGACCGTTTGCGTCCGCCAACATCTCAAAGAAGAATGCCTCTTCTTTTACACCGACGATTGGCCCTGGATAGATATCAAACCGACCTGCACCATTGGCAGAGTGATCATCACGAGGCGCAATCATGGCGACTGGAGCAACAAACCTCGCCCCTTCTTCCATAAACGGCCGTCCGATGTTCGTGTGATAAAGAATCTCTAAATCCGTAGCTTGAGCCCCCATATTCGTCACGACATCGCGAATTACAACACTATTCGATCCAACGACGGTGCTCACGGTAGACCGAAGCCGGAGAGCTGGACCAAACATCGTCGTTTCGTCCACTTCACCAGTGACCGACAAAGTTCCAAGCCCACGATCGCAGACGTCTGCAGACACACGATGAGCCGGCAAATTGGCAACTTTCCCATGTAATGTCACATCAGTTCCACCATCGACTCCTGGTGGTCCGTTGAACGACAAACCGCACCGACACATGAATTCATTAAACCCGTTTAACCACCCCAATCCGTTGCGATCTTTCAGATTGACGAATTGCGGATGAACTGGCCTGATAACCGGCGATCGCCACTCGATCGGGATGCCGCGATAACAACCTCTCCACAATCCCATACCTCGAGTCGGGAGCACAGACATTTGAAGCTCACCATTGTCGAGGTTGACCACATCCACGCCGTGCGACATTCCACCGCGGAGCGTCGATTTTGAAATCGACCACCGACTTGATCCGGCCAACCCTTGACCAGAAGAGGCATCGCAACGCCAATTCTCTAGCCAAACGCCGTTGTCTGAGTCAGTCAGAACTGTACGAGTCATAGTAATCATCCTCGATAATGCTGCGGCAATTGGGGGCTCTGATTAGCCGAACACCCGATTGCACCGAAAGCGTCTTATGCGTCGACTGCCCTTATTCCAGACGAATCGACTCCCCGGCTACAAGGCAATCGTCGCGGCGCAGTTTTGCTCTTCCTCGACAGAGAGCAAGTCTCGTTTCAACGCAAATTGCTGCTGGTGAAGCACGTTTGACCGTCTCAGAGCCCGTCACTAGAGTCCCCCCGGATTCCGCCGTCGGTGCGGAAAATGAATGGTCGAAACGAGCAATCAAATAACGCTTCCACCGAAGAAACTGCCTTTTGTCAGAGTCGGTGGGATTCTTTCACAGAGTGAATTAGTCCCGGACGAAGTGTGCGCTCGCGACTCGCGTTGTTGCCTGGCATTTCAAGGCGACGAGTTGCCCCTGCTGAGCGGGGACGGAGAAAAGAATGTCTGAAATCAACGTCAAGGATATGTTAGAAGCCGGTGTCCATTTTGGGCATAACTGTGCCCGTTGGAACCCCAAAATGCGTCCCTATATTTATGGTCGGCGCAACCGAATTCATATCATTGACATCAAGGAAACAGTTCGTGGTCTGCTGCGAGCGAGTAAGTATCTCCAAAAGATCGCCGCTCAAAACAGTATGATCTTGTTCGTAGGAACAAAGCGACAAGCATCAGAGCCAGTCGCTGAAGCAGCACGAGCTTGTGGGATGCCGTTCGTCTCAGAACGATGGCTCGGCGGCATGCTAACAAACTTTCGAACAGTTCGCAGCCGCTTGAAGCGACTTGAAGAACTTGAGGCTCTGGAACAAACCGGCGAAATCAACACTTACTCTAAGAAGCGTCAATCCACGCTTCGACGCGAATTAAAGAAGGTTAAGCGAAACCTGGACGGCATCCGCACGCTGACCCGGATTCCGGACGCGGTGGTGGTTATCGATCCGAAGAATGAGAAGAACTGTATTCACGAATGCCGTCTCTTGGGCGTCAAGATTGTTTCGTTGATCGATACAGACTCGGACCCTGACATGGTCGACCTGCCAATTCCTGGTAATGACGACAGCATCCGCTCGATTCGGATTGTTCTCAATCATATCAGCCAATCTATCAAATCCGGTCGCGATCTCGTTCAACAAATCAAAGACCCATCCCAAGACGAATTCAAAGCGATTCCATCTGTCTCCTAGACCCCATCGCTTGATACGACGCGTATTCTATTAATAACAGCGCGGCTCGATGCTGCATTGTAGACTCGAAGGAAACACAAATGGCAGAAATCTCCGCTGCGGAAGTGAAAGCACTCCGCGACGCGACGAACCTCCCTATGATGGATTGCAAAAAGGCCCTTGTTGAGGCAGGGGGCGATCGAGAAAAGGCAGTTGCGATTCTGCGTGAGCAGTTCAAAAAGATTCAGATTAAGCGTGCTGAGAATGCGACAACTGAAGGCCGCATTTACATCGCTGCCAAGGCCGACGGCAGCGCAGCCGCGATGATCGAACTTCAATGTGAATCTGCGCCCGTAGCTGGCAGCCCGAGTTTCGTAGCATTGGCACGCCAAGCTGGCGATCAACTGCTTAACGGCCCCGGCGCTGCCACTCCTGAAGAATTACTCGATCAACCGGCACCGGAAGTTCCGGGACAGACACTGCGCCAAGTCTGGGAAGAGCTCGTCAACCAAATCCGAGAGAAAATTGTTCTCTCTCGCATTATTAAGGTTGCTGGTCCGGTCCAAGGTTACGTTCACCACGACGGTAAGAATGCCACGTTGTTTCAAGCTGAGGGCGACAGTGGGAAGCTTGAGATCTTGCGTGACGTCGCGATGCACGTGACAGCGCTGAAGCCACTTTGCACGAGCCCAGAACAGCTTGATCAATCAGCCAGTGCTGCAGAGCGTGCCCGATTGTCAGCCGAAGCCAAGGCGACAGGTAAGCCAGACAACATCGTCGAGAAGATCGTCGACGGTAAAATGAAGACCTACTATAACGAGCAGGGCGTGTTGTTGTATCAACCATTCGCAAAAGACGACTCGAAGACCGTAAGCCAGGCTCTTGCTGAGGCAGGCTACAAGGGCGTCGGATATACTCGCTGGGTGATCGGTAATTGATCTAACTTAGCGAGTTCGTCCGGGAATTTGCATTCACGAGGGGCAGAAGTGCGACTTCTGTCCCTCTTTCATTTATAGAGGATGCCGTGATGTCAGAACTTGCGATTCAACCTGTCTACAAACGAGTGCTCCTGAAACTTAGCGGCAATAGCTTCTGCCGATCGGGTGAGTCAGGTATTACGATGGCTGAAGTCAGCAACGTTTCTGAGCAGATTCGCCGAATTCATCAAACCGGCGTGCAATTAGCAATCGTCTGCGGTGGCGGAAACATTTTGCGAGGTCGTGATTTCGCTGCCGTTAGCGCTTCGATTCAAGCTCCCACAGCACACTACATGGGAATGCTTGCCACTGTTATCAATGGACTTGCATTGCAAGATGCATTGGAGAATGTGGGTGTGCCGACGCGTCTTCAAACTGCTATTCGCATGGAAGGTGTCGCCGAGCCGTTTATACGACGCCGTTGCGTGCGTCACTTAGAGAAGGGTCGCGTAGTAATTCTGGCAGCTGGAACCGGTAGCCCGTTTGTTACGACCGACACGGCTGCCGCCTTAAGAGCCCGGGAAATCAACGCGGATGTTGTCCTCAAGGCGACGCGAGTAGACGGAGTCTATGCGGATGATCCTGAAAAGAACCCACACGCGATTCGTTACTCGGACATCACGCACCAAGAGGTACTCCGACAAGGTCTCAAAGTCATGGATGCTCAAGCAGTACATCATTGCATGGAGCAGAACATTCCAATCGTCGTCTTCAATTATCAAAAGCCAGGGAACCTAGAGCGTGTTATTGCGGGCGAGAAGATTGGCACTCGCGTGGGGAATCCTGTACGCGACGCATAGATTGACCAAACACTTGTCTCTAAGAATCTCCAGGTGGCGTTTGTGTCTTCGGGCGATTCACATTGGAATTCGAGACGATATTGCTCAGACATCTGGGATGAGCCTCAACCTGCAGTAACATTAGCTGACCGTGTTCTCTCTGACTGAATCAGCGGGGCAGCGTGACGTAATCAAGTGCCGCTTTTACGTCGATCCGACGAAAGATTTTCCCGGTTGCATGATCGGAAACCTCACAGCCAGTTTTCTGGAAAATAGAAAGCACAGCAACGGGCATGTTCGGGCCATCTCTTTTCCAGTCATATTTTGATACATCAATGGCTTCTCGAAGTAACATCGCTGCTCCGCAACAGATTGCATTCGAAGACGAAGTCGCGGCCGCCGGTACTACAAGGTCGACCTTAGAATGACGATCCAAGTAAACTTCATCCTTTCCTGACTTAACTGCTCCGATTGCGAAGCAATGTGGCTGGCATGCGGGCCACGAGATTCCTTTTGAGAAATTGTGATTGCCTGCCGGAGCACTGACCCATATGTCGAGTTCTCTCAATCGGCGCAATTTGTCGTCGATTTCAGTCGGAACGGGAATTGCGTGCTCCAAGTCATCAACCGGCGCAAGATTCACGGTCGTAATTCGATATTTCTGATGATTGTCGATAACCCATTGAAGACCGGCTGCGAGAGTTTTGTTGTCGGCAATCTTGCAATGACAGACTTCTAACGCTCTTACTACAGCGACTTGATTATTAAATGCGACACCACGTTTGCCTCGATAGTTCAACGAAGAAGGAATACCGATTGTCGAACCGTGGTAGCCACGCCCCTCGTGTTTTGGATCGTCATCCCCATCGACACTGTCGTAAGCAACGACCACCTTAGAAACATCCCCATCAGACATAGACCACTCTGGCATCGATAGATTGCAACCATCATCCAACAGAGCCAGCGTCTGCCCTCTGCCGAATGTGAGTTTGTTGGAATATGCATCCCAAGCATCGAGAACTCGGGCGTGTTTAAACGCTAGTGGATCGGCTGGCTCTACCGCCCAAATAGTTGACTCGCAGATTAAAAATACAAGAGTTAAAAGCGGCCAAATACGCATGGCGAAAGCCTTTCGATGTGTATATTCGGAACGATTTGACTAAATTGGCTGAGTGGTGGTATTCGGCGACCACCTTATCCGGAACAGATGAAATCAGCCCGAGGAAATCATAGGCTCGATTATCCCACGCCTACGAATTCAAGCCATCTAGGATTTGCTCTATATCCGTGAAGACTTCATCGTGACTTGCGGCAATCTTGTTACCACCACCAGCGGCTCTGTCTCGACCTGCACCGCCATTTAAGCTGTCATCCCCAGCCGCCCCCAGTAGCAAGTCGGCTCCGTCTTCACCGAAGAGGGTATCATTGCCACTATTTCCGACGAGCGTATCGTTACCAGATTGACCGTTGAGAAAATCGAAGCCGCTGCCACCGCTAATGAGATCGTCACCACTGCCACCACTCAGAGTATCTTTGCCGTCTCCGCCATCGATTACGTCATTACCGAGGCCACCAACCAAGTCGTCCCGGCCAGCGTCACCGCTCAACGTATCATCGCCCGAGCCCCCATCGAGTTGATCATTACTAGCTCCGCCGACGAGACGATCATTACCAGCGCCGCCATCGAGCGACGAAGCAAGTCGGCCACCACGAAGTAGATCGTCTCCGTCTCCGCCGATGAGAGTCACTAACGCGTTAAGATCAACTGCCGTGAACTCGTTAATACTCGGCCCGCCTGTAATCTGAAAGAGTTCAATATCAATCAGATTTTCGTTGGAAGTGCTGGTCGCTCCCAGCCCGACAACCAAGCCGTCAGATAATACAACTTTGGCTGCGTCAGTTTCTTCCAATAACAGATCTCGCCCCGTGCCCCCAACGAATATGTCACTTCCGGCACCGCCCGTCAGAGTGTCTGCGCCATTTTGACCATCGAGTTGATCGTTGCCGTCTCCGCCAATGAGCAGGTCTCCGGCAGTGCCTCCGATCAATGAATCGTTACCGGCTTCGCCCTGCAAAATATCAGAGCCGCCTCGACCTTGAAGAGAGTCTGCTCCTTCGCCGCCAAAGATTTGATCGTCACCAAGTCCACCTACAACGGAGTCGTTACCAGTCCCCATGTGGACGATCGAAGGAACCGTGACCGGAGTGAGATCAACGCTGTCGTTGCCTCCGGCTAGATCGAAGTCGAAGCTCGTGACTCGGCTCATTGGAATTTTCAACTTCGATTCCGACTTGCTGCCGTCGATGCTTAAGTCAGCCGCAACTGACGTAATCAGCCAACTGTCCGCATCGCTGTTGCCTCCACTTGATGCCTTGGAGGACGCACTCCTAGTAACTGCCAAGACATTTCTGCCACCGGTCATGTCCTTGAAGGATAGAACGCCGCTATCGCTCAATCGGACGCGCACTTGTTCGATGTCTTTGCTTTGAATCAGTCCGGTCGTCACGACAGATGTCGCGGTCTTCTTGTCGGTCGTCAAAGCATTAAACGTCATCGACCTTCCGACGGGCGTAAAAATGATCGACTCGTCAGGTTCAATCAGGAGATCGTCAGTTGGATCGATCTCGACTGTTACGGAGTTCGTTCGATCCGGAAACGAGACGACCAACATTTGCGAATCGAAAGCAGACGGCGAAGACAGCTCATAGTCATCATCGGATTTGGCTGTGCCGCTGATGGCGACATTGATGGCCAGTGGCCCTGTCGAGTTATTGCGTTCGAACTTCCAAACTAGCTTGCCCGTGCCCTCTTCGGTCACAGGCGCTGACGGAGGAGTGATGGTGATCGTGTAGGGCAAGTACTCGACGGCACCGATATCGACAGTGCCTGAGCGAGTCCGGCGATACAACCCGCCGCGTTGATCAGACACCATCTTCGAGGGCGTTGGAGTCGCCAGCGGATCTGCGAACGGCTCGTCGAATGGAATGTCGTCGTTGCTTCCCGTGTTAATGGCACGGCTATTCGGAACAAGCAGGTATGTCGGTAACGCGCCGCCGTTGTCCCGCAAGACCGGATCAAGAACATCTGCAATGCGAATGGCTTGCCCATCTGAACCACCGACGATGTTCCCATTCACTCCATTCAACACGCCACCGGATTCAGTCTTCGATGAAAACAAGTTATTGACTGATTGGAGCACATCGAGCTTGCCGGTGATGTCTGGAAACGAGCTACCTTCGACCTCTCGCCCCAACACGATGGAGTTCTTCAACGCGGCCTGCGTCGTCAAAACCAAGCTGCGACCGTTGCCATAATTATTGACGAGCGTGCTTTGGCTAATCGTTGCCCGGTATGCATCGGAAGCCACGCCGCCTCCAACGGCCGCATCGTTTTCTGCGATCGTCGAGTTCGCGATCTCGACAATACCGCGCGGACTCATCGTTGTTTGCAGGATGCGTAAAGCTCCGCCCTTTTCTCCAGCACCGTTCTGCGACAGCGTGGAGTCTTCGACTCGCAGTCGACCACCAACTTGATAGATCGCCCCTCCATCTCCGCGGCTCTGATTTCCATGCAGCCAGTTTCGTCGCAGGATCACATCGCCCTGAGAACCGGAACCTGAATGTTCCCAAGCGATCGCTCCACCAGCGCTACCAGCAACATTCTCAATGAGGAAGTTATCTTCCATCACGAGGCTTCCGCGCGTTTCATAGATCGCTCCGCCGACGTCGGCTGAGTTTCCCTGCAGGACGCAATTGCGAATCCCCAAATCGACAGTGCTGTTGATTGCACCTCCGCGAGTGGGGATTGGGCTGCCATCCAAATTGGTTTCCCTAGAAGCCGGTCGGGTGCCTCCTGTGAGCGTTAGGTTCTCAAGGATGACTTTCGATCGAGTCGCTGCGGACTCGTCCAAGTTTCGAAAATCAAACAGCCCTGAATTGCCTTCCGCGGTGATCGTCAGCAAACCCGCACCAGGCCCACTGAGGTAGAGATTGCCGGTCGTTTGCAGTGAACCGTTCTCAAGAGTCAAGGTTTCAGGACCAGCATTAAAGAGGCTGTTTGCAAACGTGATCTTGTTGAGTCCATCAGTCCGATTCGCCATGCGGATCGCTTCGCGCAAAGTGGTCTCACCCACTCCAACAACGCCATCGTCATCGTCCGAGAGGTCATCGACAGAGATGTCCATATCGCTAAAGAGCAAGGTGCCCTTGGCACTCGTCGTGAAACTCTGGAAGTACGCTGGGGACGTTTCAGTGGGTGCGTCAACACGGACGACGACGTCTTCATCACCTTCAAAGACCGAATCGGCCACCGACGTGAGCGTGACCAGTTCGCTAGTCTTGCCATGCAGAATTGTAAGATCAACGACACCCTTAGACGTCTTGGCATTGCTCACGGTGAAGTCCGTGCCTTCAATGGCCACCCCCGCAAATCTGAGTTTAATCGGGAGGTCGTTCAGCCGCGTGGAGCGATGCACTCGAAAGGTCAGTGTGTCGTCGGTGTGAACCGTGGTTTGCTTCCCGCCTACCGTCGTCTGATTGTCAAAGCCTTGTTCAATGGCAGTCGACTTCACAGCCTCAATCGTGACGAAGGTGCTCGTCGTTGGTCCTTCAACGGCGCCCATATCGACTCGACGCGACTTGATGCGCTGAAAGTCGACACCGCGTTGGTCGAACGGCATTTGTTCGGTGGTATCTCCATCGTTGTCTGAGTCCCAACGATCGGGCGGTTGAAATCCCGCACTTCCCGCCCCCAGTAATGCACTTTGCTGAGTCGGCGGCAGCGTGGGAGTGACTCCACCTTGCAACACAAGCGAAGGAAAGACAACGTCCGACAGCGGCGTGAATCGCAGGTCCGCTAACAAGTTGCCTCCGCCCGTTGTCGGAACAACCGGGCTAGTAACGGCACCGAGGAAGTTTGAAGCGAAGGCTGATTCACGATTTGACGCCGTGACATCATTGGCCTTCCCATCGACCGTGTTGCCATACGCCAGCGAGTTTGAAATCAAGAACTTCGCGTTCGTCGAGATGCCACCCACAGCCACTGATGCAGAGTTCGCAGCGATCGAACTTTGCTCGATCAACAACCTGCGTCCGCTAGCGTCATGCAGAATCGCACCTGCGGATGTCGCCGAGTTTTGAAACAGCGTCGATTGAGTCACAGTCAGATCGGCGTTTTGGCAATAGATCGCTCCACCGGCCCCCG
>OMIV01000255.1 GCA_900299185.1 Planctomycetaceae bacterium | reverse complement strand
GTGTATGTTTCTGGCATGATTACCAGACCTCAAGACACTCAGCTCATACAAGCGGCCCTCAAGCGAAGTCGTGTCGTCGCGATATTGGGGCCTCGGCAATGTGGTAAGACGACGCTCGCGCGTCAGTTCGTGGCTGCTCATTCGCCGAATTACTTCGATCTCGAGGATCCAGCCAGTTTGTCGCGACTCGATGAACCCGCGACGGCTTTGAAGCCGCTAAAGGGGCTGGTCGTGATCGACGAAGTGCAGCGTCGGCCTGACCTGTTTCCTCTGCTGCGAGTGCTCGCCGATCGAAAGCCGCTACCGGCTAGGTTCTTGATTTTGGGGAGCGCCTCGCCTGAGTTGTTGAAGCAGTCGTCAGAAACACTCGCGGGGCGCATTGAGCTGATTTCGTTAGAAGGGTTCCGTCTCTCTGACATTGGCGAAACCAAACAAGAGCGGCATTGGCTGCGTGGTGGGTTTCCATTGTCCTTCACCGCGAAGACCGAAAAAGATTCGATGGTCTGGCGGAAGCAGTTCATGCAGACCTTTCTAGAGCGAGACATGCCGCAGTTGGGGATCAACATTCCGGCCGTGACGTTGCGTCGGTTTTGGAACATGCTCGCTCACTACCACGGACAAGTTTGGAACGGCTCGGAGTTGGCGCGGGCATTAGCGGTGAATGAGACGACGGTGCGGCGCTATCTCGATTTGATGTGCGGCGTCTTCATGGTGCGGCAGTTGCCACCGTGGTTTGAGAATCTCGGCAAACGACAAGTAAAGGCGCCGAAGATCTACATCAGAGACAGCGGTCTGTTGCATGCTCTGTTGGGGATCGGGAGTCGCCATGAACTGGAGTTGCATCCCAAGGTTGGAGCCTCGTGGGAAGGGTACGCTGTCGAAGAAGTTCTGAAGGCCGTGCAGCCCGACGACGCTTACTACTGGGCAACTCACAACGGAGCAGAGATTGATCTCGTGCTGTTCAAGAACGGTCGGCGAATTGGCGTGGAGTGCAAGCGGAGCGATGCTCCGAAGCTGACGCCTTCAATGCGAACTGCAATGACTGATATCAAGCTGGATTACCTCTATGTGGTTTATCCCGGTGAGCGGCGCTATCCACTGGCGGAAGGCATTGAAGCCATTTCGCTCGCTGAATTTCTTAATGTCGCTTCGGCTGCGACTCGATCTCTGACCTCGTTGATTAAGTCGAAGAGGTCGTAGCGAAGCCGTTTTATTGACCATGAAAATCCTGCATGGACTGCCGGATTTTCATGGTCGGTGTAAGTCGAGTTCTAATCCGTGTTGATGCTGTTGCAGTGTGGGTCTGCGTTATGGGACGTAAAGGAATTCTTTCGAGTTGAAGAGGGCATGCGCGGCTTCACTCCATGCGGCCAGTTCGTCGGCTGGATCTGATGGTTGGCCAATGAACTCGGCGAGTTTTGTTTGCTCGGCAGCAGTTGGCTTGCGGTGGAATGCAGCCAGATACAGGACGTCGCAATGTTTTGCGAGATCCTGCTCTGAAGACAGAAGTCGCTTAGCAAATTGCTCTGCTTGATGCTTAGCGAATGGGTCGTTGAGCAGCGTCAAGTTTTGAGCGGGGACGTTGGTTTCACTGCGACGGCCTGTGGGGGCTGTTGGCTTGGGAAAGTCGTAGGTCACCAAGAAATCACTGAGGAAGTTGCGACGTACTTCGAGATAGATGGTGCGGCGGCCCGAACCGTCGATCGGACCGGCGGGCGGTTGCTTATCGGGATCAACGACCTGCCGATGAAAGACCGGAATGCTCGGTCCGCCTAACTGGCGATTGAGATTCCCCCCGGCAGAGAGCAGGGCGTCTCGAATGCACTCAGCATCCAGCCGTCGCACATTGGCATGCGACCACAAAACGTTGTTGGGATCGTGCTCCAATGCCGCTGCTGATGGCGTCGCTGATCGTTGCCAAGTTTCGGAAAGCACGATGGCACGCACGAGTTTCTTGTGTGACCAACCGTGGGAGATGAAGTCTCTCGCAAGTTCATCCAGCAGCTCTGGATGCGAGGGGCGCTCGCCGAGTTGGCCGAAGTTGTCCACGGTTGGCACGAGACCTCGTCCGAAGAGCCAGTGCCAAACGCGATTGACATAAACGCGAGCCGTGAGTGGGTTGCGCTCGTCGGCAAGCTCTTCCGCGAGTCGCAATCGACCACTGGCACTCCCTTGATAGTTCATTGAGTTAGAGCCAAGCACTTCGAGGTAGCGGCGCGAGATCTCTTCGCCGGGCCGACGATGATCGCCGCGCGGGAAGAGTTGCGAGTTCACGCCGGTGCCATCATCGGCGAGACCGGTGATGCGCCGCGCGTTGGGGATCTGATTTTCGAGCTGGCGATATTGAGTGACAGCTTGTTGCAGTGCGGAGCCGGTGTCCGGAGTGTTGCTCAGCAAACCGGCTTCGAGGCAGGCATTGAGCCAGCGCGCGTCGGCGTCTGTTGCTTGCTCTGCGTTCCATCTGGAGAGAGCGCTTTCGGTTGTGCGCGAGAATCTTTCTGCCAGTTCAGAGGGCGTGCGGCAGATGTCCGTGACAAGCTCTGCTGGGACAACAGGGGCTTCGGACGGAGCCGCGTTGTGAGGATGTTGAAGTACCTGGGCGATGCCAAATGCGGATCGCCCATCCGACCTATCAATTAACGAGGCGTCTTTCATTTGCGACAAGTTGGGCTTGTCGTCGCGTGTCATAATTTCGACATGTGCTCGTGCTCCTCGCCATTGGGATCGAATGGGTAAGCGATACCACCGCAGGCTCGTCACTCCGGCCAGATTGGGATTTACCGAACCGAAGAGCAGGGCATCTCCTTGATGATTCTCGATGACCAATCGCAATCGAGCGTTGCCGTCGCCGCGAGCTAGCACGCTGACGACATCATGCGTGAGTTCAAAGCTTGGCGATCGCAGACTACCTCCGAATCGATCGGACAAGCCCTCGGAATGCAGTCCTCGTTCATGTACGGCTCGAATGGCGGCAGGACCACCGGGCCAGATGCTGAAGTCGCCCGCTCGGGCGAGTGGTCGTGTTGGCAATCCGATGCCATCGGCTCGCCAATTGAACGCGGTCGTCGATTCATCGATCGCGGTGAAATTCGCGACGACGTCTGCACTGTCGGGAATGCGCGAGGCACGAGCGTGCTCGTCTTGAAGCCGCTTGGATAAATCGGTCCATAATCGAGCAAACTCGGCAGCGTCGTCGTTCGTCAGCTTCAGTAGGGGGAGCCAAGGCGAGAGCCAGTTCTTGGTTTTGTCGTCGGCTGCCTTCATCACTGCATTAACGACTGCGGATTGTTCTTGGCTTGCTTCGGGCTTGGCATTGGTGTCGGTTGGCTTGGGGCGACGCAGCCGTTCGCCGGCATTTGCGAATTGATGAGGCCACTCCTTCAAGCTGGTTTGCCACTCGGAAATCACTGCTTGCTTGATGACAGGTTTGAGCTTCAGGAGTTGCTCGTTGTGCTGTGTCAGGCGTTGCGGATCGTCGACCATTCGCACGGCGATTCGGCTACTCGCGAGGATCCCATAGAGCGCGTAGTAGTCGCGCTGTGAGATGGGATCGAACTTGTGATCGTGGCAGCGAGCACATGAAACCGTGAGCCCTTGGAAGGCTTTGGTAAAGCCGTCGATCTCGGCATCTCGCACGACTGTTTCTTCGTGTTTGACGTCGACGGGGGTCTGATAGAACTCGACGAACCTCCAAAACGCGAGGCCGTGTAAGGACTCGTTGGCACCATCGACCCAACGCGGATTGGGGATCAAGTCCCCGGCGATGTGCTCGCGCATGAACTGATTGAAGGGCACGTCGGCGTTGAACGCTCGAACGAGATAGTCTCGATATCGCCAGGCATAGGGGATGTGATTGTCGAACTCGGAGCCGTGCGTTTCGCAGTAACGAACCACATCCATCCAATGACGAGCGAATCGTTCTCCGAAGTGAGGCGAGGCCAACAACTGATCGACGTAATGCTCATAGGCCTGGGGCGATTGATCTCGTTCGAGAGCTTCCACATCGCTGGTGGTCGGTGGCAGGCCAAGAAGAGCGAACGACAGACGCCGCGCGAGCGTTCGTCGGTCGGCCTTTGATGCTGGGGAGATATTCTGGGCTGTCAGCCGTGCGTTGATCTGCTGGTCGATGCGATTCGACAAAGTCCGCGAAGCGGGATCATTTAGTGCTGCGGGATTGATGGCCGACGGATTCCATTGGAATGACCACCACGTGCGTCGCTGTTTGAGAGTCTCGTTCCAATTCGAATCCTTCGAGGTCTCGGCGGTAGTGTCGTTGCGAGGATCTGGAGCGCCGCGACGAATCCACTCGATGAAGTCGCGGATGATCAGTTCGGGCAGCTTGCCTTTCGGCGGCATCTGCAGGCCCTCGTGACGGAGCGACTGAATGATCAAGCTCTCGTCGGGTTTTCCGGGGACGAATGCTGCACCGGTTTCGCCACCTTTGCGGAACGCTGTCCGTTGATCGACGCGAAGTCCTCCCTTGAGCTTGGCCGACTTCGCTGAATGGCATTCGTAACAGTGCTCGACGAGCACCGGACGAATGCGTGTTTCGAAGAACTCGTTGTCCGCGGCTTGATCGGCAGCCACGAGGCGAGGCGAGAGCAGCAGTAGCAAGAGTAGAGAGAGACCGCGTGGCATGTTGGGCTTCCGTGATTGTCGAAGCGGGCAAGTCGCACCGCAGGTGCATGGCAGGTTTCCGCTGCACGACCAGTGGCTCGGTGCCTTCGACATTCGAATGTGAGCCAGTGATTGCTGGTTGCTCGATGTCGAAAGCTGTCTTGGTCCAAGTATGGCGAGATCGGATGCATCACCCAATCCGACGCTCGTCCTGCTCTCCGATTGATGACAGTCGACAACAGATTGTGGCGCTCGCGACTGCGTGGAGGTTGCTGACAGAACATCTTGGACCGAGGTTTTGACGGGAGAACAACGACTCGGTTGACCCTGATTGCCGCTCACCATGGAGGCTCGATTGGAGTGGCTTGAAGTGTGAGGAAGATCGCAGTTTTGCCTGGAATCACAGTGTTTCCAAACGCGATCGGACGGCTCAACTCTTCGAGTTCTTCGGGCATTGCGAGGGCGCCGCCGCTGAGGTGCAGTGGCTCGGTTCAAGACTCAGAACAAGTCTATGAATCGCTGTCGTCGGGTGGAGACGGGGCTGCATGTTGAAAAAGTCCGCGACGGCTTTCGCTGGCACATTGTTCGCGAATCGGCGGAGTGACCTTCCCACTCACTTCGGAGATTGAACATGGCCAAGACTTGGTTTCGATTGTTGATGATCGGTTGCATGTGCTCATCGTCGGCCTGGGCGCGAGACAAACATGCCAGTCACGGTCATGAGCATTCCAAACACACCGAAGCTCCGAAGGCGGCTGCTCCCATTCATTATCCTTCGCCCGCGCCTCAGCCAGTGCATCATTCGCCAACTCCCGCTCAGCATCACTCGTCTTCTGCGAGTCATCGCCACGTGGAAGCTCAGCCAACACATCACGCTGCTCCGGCGGCGGTGCCGACTCCGGTGGTGCCAATTGTCTCCGCGCCGGCTCATCATCAAACGCGACATCACTCGGTCGAGGTGGCTCGTCCAGTCGAAGCTCCGCGACCCGCGCCCCCGATGCCCGCTCGTCCTGTCGCGGGGCCGCTTCCGGCTGCCGCCATGCCCGATCGATTGGCCAATGTTCCCGTGATTCCCACTAAGACTGTTGAAGTTCATCGTCCGGAGAAGACGTCTCATGCCACGCATGAGACACCGCGACCAAGTATTGGTCATGTCCCCTCGGCGGCCATTCCGAGTCCCGTTACCAACGCTCCTGTTGTGACGAGCCGACCGACTGGTGATGTCGGGCACCGTCACGAGAGTCACGGAACACACTCTGGGAGTCCGGTGGTCGGGGCTCATGCCCCCAGACCAACTCCGACTCCAGTTCCGACGGTGGCGGCCGGAGTCGTTACTCATCGATCAACGCCGGTGGCGTCACATGTCGAACACAATCGAGATTCTGGGAATCACCATTTCGGCAACCATTCGTACTCGAATCATGGAAAAGTGGCTGCAACAGCTCTACATCCAACGCATGTGGAGCATCATCACAACCCGGTACCGACTCACCATTCGTCGTCACACCACAGTGGCTCGAGTTCGTTCTTCATTCGGCTTGGGAGTTCGAATTGGAACAGAGACCATTTCTGCCATCATCACTTCGGTCCTTCGCCCGTTGTGACTCGCACAGTAGTCGTGCCCGTTGCTCCGCCACCTCAAACGATCTTTGTGTCGACACCAGTTGCGACGACCATCGTTGACTCACGAGATGTCATTGTTGCTCCACCAACCCTCGACCCTGCCGGAGATTTGCCGCCGCCAGAACGCATCGTGCCGACGGCCGATGAGTTTGCGTTGCTGTCGTCTGCGGATCAGCTTCGCATGATGAAGATGGCAACCGATGGACTTCGATTAGATCTCAGTGAGCATGAAAACGGCCGCGGTTGGATTGAGTTTCTCAAGCTGGACTTTGTCGCCGGTTGGATTGAGCGAGACGATCGCTTGGATGCCGCTGTAATGCCGGATGTGGCTTCGCTGGCTGATCGATTTGAGCAGGTAAGTCGGGATGAAAAACTGCAAGGAGTGTCCGAGCTAATTGGCTTTCAAATCTTGAAAGTCGGTCTGCGAGAAGTGTCGTTGCCGCCGCGATTGAAGACCGTTCGATCAATTCGGTGGATGGCCAGCGATCTCGCGGCACAGCTATCGGGGCTTACGACGACCGATCAATGGCGAAGCTATTTGAGGCTGGAGCGGTTGGCTCGATTGGATGCGACGTCCATTGACGACTTGGCGTTGCGGGAAGAACTGGCACTGACCTTGGACCGCTTCGAGCGACTAACTGTCGAGCCGCGATACTCAGTCGTTTGGCAGAAGCCCGCGTTCGATCCGCTGCGACAGACACTCGCTCGGTTCTTGAGTGAGCCCATCGAATAATTCGAACGGCAGGACTCTGAGTCGAGCGAAGGAACGCTCGACTCAGAGAATGATGCGGCGACTTATTTGTTTTGGAAGCTGCGGTAGTACTGGTCGATCAAGTCTTTGTACTGAGCTGGCAACTTCTTCTTGGCGGCGTTGAAGGCCGACGGATCATCGGCACGTTGCTTCGCATCCACCCAAGCAGCTTTAGTCCCGTCGCGTTCGGTGATCTGTGGAGCGCCCGCCGTAACATTGCTTTGCCCCGGTTTCGAGCCTGGGTTTCCGGGCTTTTGATTGCCCGAGCATTTGCAGCCTTTGCACTTGCCGCTCTTTTTTTCGAGTTCGTCGATCATCTCTGTGAGCAGCGCGACCACTTCCTCTTGGACTTCTTGTGTTTGTTGGCCAGAGTCTTCGAGTCCCAAACGCCGCCGCGAGAAATTCATTTTCGAATGGATCTGTGGCAATAGGTCCGAGTCGATGTCTTCCAGATCGATTAAGGCGGCCTCTGCTTCTTTGCGTAGTCGCTTGTTGGCCTCGGGATAGTTGGCGAGGAATTGCTGATAAGCGGTAGCGGCTTCGCGAAACTTCAACTGTCCCTGCAAGGACTTGGCGTTGAGGAACGCGGCCTCGGCGAGGCGAAGCGAATGGTCTTGTTGGGTTTCGAGTCGTAAGAAGTGACGCGTCGCTTCTTCGTAACGCTCTCTTTGAACCAGCGTTCGGCCAGCGAGGAATTGAGCTTCGGCTTTGAGGAAGGGATCGGCAGAAGACTCAAACGCGGCAAGAGCTTTCAATCCTTCGTCCCATTGCGAGTTGGCCAACAATTGAGTTGCCTCAGCGAACTCGGGCGATGCTTCACGAAGTCCGGCCATCACTGCCGCACTTCCCGTTTGTGGGTCATGTCGGTGCTTCTCTACGGCTGACGTGACTTTGGTTCGGACTTCCGGAGTGAGCTTCGAATCGTTGCCGATGTGCTTGAGGAATGCGTCGATGATTGTGGCTGGAGGTTCGACTGCTGAAGCCACGCTAGTGAGCAGCAACGTGCAGAGAACGATGTAGGCAATTCGCATGATGAACCCGACGGAAAAGGGCAGATTGTTGTGTGTGATGCGATGAGACTTACTTCGGTAGCGATGATTACATCGGTTGCTGAACTTGAGCGGCCTTGGTGCGAGCGATGATGTTGCGAACCATCCCGGCCAGATCTTTTTGAACTTGCGAGATGGCGACGACTTCTTTGCGACGAGCCTCATCCAAATGACCGTTGGGGCGAGCTTCGTCGAAGGCTTTCGTGCGACGGTTCACTCGCAACTGCAGAGATCTGAGCAACTTCAATTCGGCTGTGTTAGGCAGCAATGCGGG
>OMIV01000254.1 GCA_900299185.1 Planctomycetaceae bacterium | reverse complement strand
CCTTCGTCGGCAGCGTCAGATGTGTATAAGAGACAGTCTTGATGGGGACGATGTTGCTGGGAGCATCGGCCGGCGTCGTGGGCACGTTCATGTTGCTGCGGCGGCAAGCACTCGTCGGCGATGTCGTCAGTCATGCGGCGCTGCCGGGAGTGGCGGTCGCGTTCTTACTGGGAGAAGTGGTCTCGCCGGGCTCGGGTCGATCGTTCGGTCGTTTGTTGTTGGGAGCATCGGCGGCGGGCTTCTTGGCCGTGGGGGCGATGAGCCTCATCAGGCGCTGGTCCAACATCAAACCGGACGCCGCGCTAGCAACCGTGCTGGGAGTGTTCTTCGGCGGAGGAGCGGTGCTCTTCAAAGCCGTGCAAAAGATTCCCTCGGGCAATCAAGCGGGGTTGCAGCATTTCATCTTGGGTTCGGCGTCGACGATGACAACGGGCGATGTCTGGCTGATCGCGGAAGTGGCCGTCGTCATCGTGTTGCTCGTGGGTGTGCTCTTCAAAGAGTTGGAGCTGCTGGCCTTCGATGAAGACTTTGCGAGGACTCAAGGTTGGCCGGTCGTGGGCTTGGATTTGGCGTTGCTGAGTTTGGTGGTCGCGGTGACGGTCATCGGGCTTCAGAGCGTTGGTGTGTTGATGGTGGCACTGCTGATTGCTCCTCCGACGGCCGCTCGGTTTTGGACCGAGAAGCTCGGGACGATGACATGGCTGGCCGCCGGTTTTGGAGCTGCTAGCGCGGCCTCGGGGACGTTGCTCAGTGCTCTGTTTCCGCAAATGGCCGGCGGTCCGACGATCGTGATGATGGGCTCGTTTGTGTTTCTCTTCAGCCTGCTGTTTGGCAAAGAGCGAGGGCTGGTGGGGCGTTGGTTGATCCAGCGCGAAGTTCAGCGGCGGATCGGTCGGCATGACCTCTTGCGAGCCTTCTATGAAGTGGTCGAAACCCAGGCGGCGTATGTCGGAGCGTTGGCTGCGGATCAACTTACCGCGTGGCCTGTCAAGTTTCTGGACCTGCAATCAAACCGCGCGTAGAGTGTTCGCAGGCTGCAGCAACTGATCAAGGAGAACTTAGTTGCGGGCATCATCCGATATGACGCGACCGACGGCTGGCGGCTAACTCAGACGGGAGCAATTGAGGCTCAGCGAGTCGTTCGCAATCACCGTTTGTGGGAGATGTATCTGATCGAGAGTGCGGACTTTGGTGCCGCTCACGTGGATCGAGTGGTCGATGACATCGAGCACGTGCTTGATCCGGAATTAATGGAAAAACTAGAGCGATCGGTGGCTTCGCGAGGAGATCGAGCGGTCGTTCCGCCCAGTCCTCACCAGTAGCAGACCCGGCATTGCACGTATTGAACCCTTCCCTAGAATCCCGCCCCCGCGCGGCGACCCGCCAGGCTCGCCCGTGGTTGTCGCAGCTTGCTAGCAGTGACTTTTCGAAACGCGGCGCGGAGCGTCGCACCGCAGTTTCTGTTGGGAATACAGCTCAAATTCACTCGTAAGACGTAAGGACTCACCATGTCGAAGAACCGACGCAAGATCAACAAGGCCAATCATGGCAAGCGACCCTCGGGCGGTGCTCAACGCCGTCGCAACAAGGGCAAGACGGTCCGCACATAGTTTGGGTCGCGGCACGACCGCGATCGATTGAACTTCAACAAGAGCGTCAGGTGGTTTCGCCTGACGCTCTTTGTTTTTATGGACGAACAGCTTGGCCGAGATAGCGCGGTGAATGACACTCCTTTGGTCAACGACATCGCAACTGTTCTCGACATCTAGACGGTCGGTGTAGTCTCACCATCGCGCCCGCATGTTGTTTCGCTCTCTTCAGTCTGATCTCGATCTTCAGAGCACGCTTTATGAATCTCATTCAACGTGGCTTGTTGTTGGTGCTGTTGGTCTGGCCGTTGTCGGTGCGAGCAGAGCATTTCCCGTCTCAGTTCGTCTCGTTTGCACCAGCTCCCGAGAACCCGGTTTTCATCGGAGCAGGGCCGGGGCACTGGGACGTCAAGATTCGGGAACGAGGTTGGATTCTTGTCGATGCTCCGAAGGCGCCCGGCGACAAGCCGCTGTTTCGCATGTGGTACACCGGTTACGACGGCACGCGGGAAGGCATTAAGCGGCTGGGTTTGGCGACTTCATCCGATGGCATGCAATGGACTCGGCATCCGGGCAATCCGTTGATCGCCGACCTCTGGGTCGAGGATATGATGATCGTTCGGCATGAAGGCACGCTCTTCATGTTCGCTGAAGGTCGAGACGATCAAGCTCAGTTGTTGAAGTCTGTGGATGGTCTGAGCTGGGAACGAGTCGGTCAGTTGGATGTCCGGCTGGCGAACGGTCAGCCGATTGAAGCGGGGCCGTATGGCACTCCGGTCGGTCACTTCGAGAACGGCGTGTGGTATCTCTTTTATGAGCGCCGCGATGCCGGAGTCTGGCTGGCGACATCGACCGACATGAAGGTTTGGAAGAACGTACAAGACGAGCCCGTCTTGGTGCCCGGTCCTGAAGCTCATGAGCAAGACCTCATCGCGATGAACCAGCTCGTGAAGCACGAAGGTCGCTATTACGCCTTCTATCACGGGTCGAAAAAGGGCAGTGGTTTGTGGTCGTCGAACGTCGCTGTTTCAGACGACCTCAAGAGCTGGCGGAAGTTCGATCGCAATCCCTTGTTTCCTGTCACGGATAACAAATCGAGTCCGCTGCTGATTCACGATGGACAACGCTTCCGGCTCTACACGATGCACGACCAAGTGCGGCTGCATTTCGTGAGGTAACAAGTGGGGCCGCGATGACTCGTGATTTGAATGGAAGGTATTGCGAGTCGCGGAGCGACTCGCCTACGTAACTCAGTCACTCCGCGACTGAGACTTGCCGCTGCCACTCGCGGCTTTTGCCGCTCGGTCGGAGGGAACTTCGGACCAATGTCACCTCAAGTTCGGCAAGCGCGCTGAGTGCCGTGCACACGCTGAGTTGCTTGCATCCGCTTTAGCCCGCTTTGTGTTGGTGAGAAGTGGGGAAACAAACTCGCGTCGTCGAGCCGCAACATCGGTATGACCGATAATCAAGAGCGGCCCTTTCTCGCGCGAGCGTTTCGTCACGCGGGTCCATTCACCCGCAATCTCATCGACACGTTTATGTCCTCCATCCGAACCACCACCGGGCTGTTTAGCGGCATCGATATCGGCGGCTTGACCGACAAGCTGATTGAAGTCCAGCGCGCTCCGGCTGTGAGATTGGAGTCGCGACGTGATGCGATGAAGAAAGTGAAGTCCGGCGTTGAGACGCTCGAAGCCAATCTGCTGGGGCTCTCGGCCAGCGTTGCTCAGCTCAACTCAGCGTCGCTTTATAGCTCCACGAAGGTCACGAACTCGGACTCGACTCAGATTGCAGTGACGGCCAAATCAACGGCGGCACTCGGCACTTATTCGTTCCAAGTGTTGAACCTCGCGTCGGCTGAGCAGCGTGTCTCGAAAGGCTTCACCAACACCGACAAGCAGTTGGTCGGAGCCGGTGAGGTCACCATTGCTCGCGGCGGTCACTTGAATACTGCGACGCGGTTGTCGTTGCTCAATGGCGGGCTGGGAGTGAAGCGCGGTTCGATCAAGATCACCGATCGAGCTGGCAAGACCGCGACGATTGATCTCAGCAAGGCTTACACCGTCGATGACGTTCTGGGTGCGATCAACGAGCAAGCCGATGCGAGCGTCACTGCTCGTACCGATGGCGGGAAGATCGTGCTGACCGACACCTCGGCCGGGACTGCTTCCAATCTCATCGTTCAAGAAATTGGCACTGGTCGAACCGCTCAAGACTTGGGCATCAAGCAATCGGTGGCGAGCAACACGCTGACGGGCAGCGACGTCTACTACGTCACGTCCGACTTCACGCTCGATCAACTCAACGATGGCAATGGAGTCTTTCAAGTTGCCAACGCGCCGGACCTGCGAGTCTCGTTGAAGGATGGCACGAACCTCGATGTGAACCTCGACAACGTCACTAGCCTGAGTGAGTTCGTGAAGGCCGTGAACACGCACGCCAGCAACAGCGGCAAAGTGACGGCAGCCCTGTCGAACGGGCGGTTGGTACTGACTGACAACACCGTGGGCACGGGCACGTTGAGTGTGAGTGACCTCAATGGCGCCGCGGTCACGAATGCCTTGGGACTCGATAACACCGCGTCGGGCAATGTGCTGACCGGCGACAAGTTGCTCGCAGGTTTGGGTTCGAGACTGCTTCGTAATCTGCGAGGCGGCAAGGGCATTACTCAAACCGGACAGATCTCGTTGACGGATCGAACTGGCCGTTCGGCGACCGTTGATCTGACGGGCGCGGAGTCGCTCGATCAAGTCCTCACTGCGATCAACTCTGCCGAGAGCAGCGGGACGAAGCTCGCACTCACCGCGCGCGTGAACTCGGTTGGTTCGGGGATTGAGATCGTCGACACATCCGGCTCGACGGCCAGCAACCTCATCGTCTCCGATGTCGGCGCCAGCACCTTGGCGACCCAGTTGGGCATTGCCGTCAACGGCGCGACAACATCTGTGAATTCCGGCTCTTTGAATCTGCGGCGCGTCAACGAAAACACTTCGCTCAGCAACTACGCACCAGATGGCAGCGGTGTGGATGCGGGCTCGTTCATCATCGTCGATTCAGCGGGCAATCAAGAGACCATCTCCGTCTCCAGTAACCTGAAGACGTTGGGCGAGGTGATGCAGCGCATCAACACCACAACGACAGCCAAGGTCCGAGCGGAACTCAATGAGACCGGCGATGGCTTCCGGTTGATTGACCAAGCGGGCGGCGCGGGCACTTTGAAGGTTCAAGAAGTGACCGGTTCGACTGCGGCAGATCTGCGCATCTTGGGGACCGGAGCTGTCGGGACGAGTGGTGCTCAAGAGATCCAAAGCCGACAACGAACGACGATCGCGGTGACGGCCACAGACACGCTCTCGACCCTGATCGACAAGATCAATACGGGCAGCAAGGAAGTTGTGGCTGGAGTTGTGAACGATGGCTCGGCGTTTAATTCCAATCGGCTGTCGCTGTCTTCGAAGAACGCAGGCACGGGCGGCCAACTGATTATCGATTCGGGCAGTTTGGACCTCGGACTTTCGGTCATCGCGAAGGCTCAAGATGCGAAGCTGCAAGTCGGTGCTTCCGCGGGTTCGTCGTTCTTAGTGGCGTCGAGCGACAACGTCTTCAAGGACGTCGCGACTGGCGTCACGGTGACGGCTCAAACGGCAGGTACCACTGCCGCGACGGTCGATATCGCCAAGAACACCGAGACTTTGAAAACGACACTGAAGAGTTTGGTCACGGCCTACAACTCGTTTGTAGATAAGTCAGCGAGCTTATCGGCGTTCGATACCGACCCCGCTAAACGTGGGCCGCTGCAAGGCCAAGGTGTGGTGCTGCGAATTCAGACTCGATTGAGCAGCGTGATGACACGCTCGTTCTTTGGTTCCAACAACGCTTTTCAGACGCTGTCCGATGTCGGCTTGCAGTTCACGAGTGGCGGTAAGTTGAAGCTCGATGAAGCCGCCTTTGATACCGCGATCACCAAAGACCCCGAGGCCGTCAAGAAGCTCTTCATCGACGACAAATTTGGAGCGGCTAAGAAGCTCGATTCGACATTGAAGTCACTGACGGACGTTGTCGATGGCACCTTCGCGGCGACCAAGAAAGCCATGCAGGAAACGGTCGACGGATTACAGACTCGTATCGATCAGATCGACTCGTTGCTGACGATCCGTCGCGTACGACTCCTGAATCAGTTCATCAAAATGGAGTCGACGATCGGCAGCCTTCAAACTCAGCAGAATGCTGTCGGAGCGTTGGCTCAGAAGATTAGCGCTTAAAGGCGCTGGGGCGACGGGTAGGGCTGTCGTAGCTGTGGTTCGGATTTGGATGTCGCTGCTGGCCGTGTGACGTCAGCGGTGCAAGACGTTCCTCGACGTTGGTCGTGAAGATCGAGTTTGTCGAGTTGAACCGTTCTCCTTGAAACTGGACCGGGAAAAATCGCGGAATCGCATTACATTTCCGCCCCGATTGCGTCCTGCGACCTTGTCGCTCGCGGCCCTGTTTAAGCCGCAAGGAGTGCCACAAAGAGGCCTCGGATTTCTGCGGATGCAACGTCCAGAAGGACCAGAATGACCACTCAAACGGATACGGCACTTGATGCTCGTGGCGGAGTCAGTTCGCCAAGCTTCATCGGACTCGTGCTGACTCAACTGCTGGGCACGCTCAACGACAACATGTTTCGTTGGTTTGCCGTCTGCCTCGCTCAACCCATCATGAAGCGCGGCGATGATGACTCGCTCGCACTAACCTTGGGACTGGCAGCCTTCACCGTTCCGTATCTGTTGCTGGCCGTTCCGGCTGGATACCTCGCCGATCGTTGCAGCAAACGCACGGTGATCGTCCTCTGCAAGATTGCCGAGATCATCATCATGGCGTTGGGACTGGCGGCCATCGTCAGTGGCAACGTGTGGTTGTTGATGGGCGTGGTGGCGATGATGGGCGGCCAATCGGCTTTGTTCGGGCCATCCAAATACGGCGCCATCCCAGAGTTGGTTAAGGACGAAAATCTCTCCAGTGCGAACGGCTTTATGGGGCTCGCGACTGTGGGAGCATCTGCGGTTGGCATGATCGCGGGCTATTGGCTGTTCGGAAACTCGGGCATCGACATGCGAAAGCCCGTGAGTTTCGGCGATCTGGGCTTACCGGCGGCGGCACTCATTGGAACGGCAGTGCTCGGGACGTTGACGAGCTTGATGATTCGCAAGTTGGTTGCGGCGGATCCTCAACGGCAGTTCGAGCGGAACCCTGCAGCAGCTGTCGTTCGCGACATGAAGATGTTGTGGGCTGATGGTCCTATTCGACGCACAGCTTTGGGAGTCGCGTTCTTCTGGATGCTGGCTTCGTTGGCCAACCTCAACATCGATCCCTTCGGAATGACGACGCTCGGTCTCGAAAAGAAAGACATCGGCATTCTGGGAGCACTGCTCGTGCTCGGACTCGGTGTGGGCAGCGTCCTGGCGGGCATTGCATCTCGCGGCAAGGTTGAACTGGGGATCGTCCCGGTGGGCGCGATGGGCATCACCTTCAGCTCGATCATGCTGTTCGTCTCCGGACAGTACGTCGATCCGACCGTCGCTGCGTTGTCGCAGCCTTCATTCTTCTTCTGTTGCTTCTGGTTGTTCTTGCTCGGTGCCAGTGCCGGCTTCTTTGATATCCCACTGGAAGCCAACTTACAGCACCGCAGTGATGTCGAGAAACGCGGCACGATTCTCGCCGCGACCAACTTCTTGACCTTCGCGTTCATCCTCGGTGCCTCAGTCGTCTTCCATGTGCTGAGGTCTGTGCTGGAGCTTTCACCGGGAGTGATCTTCCTCGTTGCGGGTATCGGCACGATTCCGGTGATCTGGCAGTCGTTCCGCATCTTGCCGCAGTCCACGATTCGATTCGTGGTCTGGATCATGAGCTTGTTCTTCTATCGCATTCGAGTTGTCGGACGCGATTTCATCCCCGAGAAGGGCGGAGCTTTGATCGTGGCGAACCATGTTTCATGGCTCGATGGCGTGTTGCTGATCATGGTTTCCGACCGGCCCATTCGCATGATTGCCTATGCGGACTACGTCGATGTTCCCGGCCCCGTCGGGTGGTTGGCACGCACGTTCGGAACGATTCCGATCAAGAGCGAGGATGGCCCCAAGGCTTTGATCCAATCGCTAAACACTGCGAAAGAAGCGATCAAGAACGGCGAGCTAGTTTGTATTTTCGCCGAAGGTGCTTTGACTCGAACCGGCCAGTTGCAGCAGTTCAATCGAGGCATGATGCGAATTGTTGCGGGCACCGGAGCGCCGGTCATTCCGTGTTACCTCGATCAACTTTGGGGCAGTATTTTTAGTTACCACGGCGGTAAGTTCTTTTGGAAGTGGCCGAAGCATTGGCCCTATCCGATCGGCATTGTGTTTGGTCCTCCGCTGGCTGATCCCGATAGCGTCGTTGAAGTTCGTCAAGCCGTTGAGCAATTAGGAGTCGAAGCTGTGTCTCACCGATCGAATGATCTGATCCCAGTCCGCCAGTTCCTGCGAGCTTGTCGCGAAGGACGTAAGCGAGCCAAGGTGGCGGACTCAGCGGGCATGGAGTTGACCGGCAGCAAGCTGTTGGCCGGATCGCTGGTCTTCGCTCGAGTCCTTGCTCGTGAGAGTCTCAAACGCAACGAGAAAAACGTAGGCATCTTGCTACCACCGTCAGTTGGCGGAGTGTTGGCAAATACGGCGGTTTCGTTGCTCGGCAAGACGTCGGTGAATTTGAATTACACACTGTCCGACGACGTTGTGAATTTCTGCATTCGAGAGGCGGGAATTACACACGTCATCACCAGCAAGAAGTTCCTCGAAAAGAAGCCCATGAAGATCGACGCCAAATGGGTCTTTGTGGAAGACATCAAAGACGGCGTGACTCCGATGGATAAGTTGCAAGCGGGGATCTCAGCGTTCGTCGAACCCATCTGGAGTTTGGAACGACGTCTTGGTCTCCATCGCATCAATCCCAATGACCCTATGACGATCATCTTCACGTCGGGTTCAACGGGTGAGCCCAAGGGTGTGATGCTCTCGCACCGCAACGTGGGCTCGAACATTCACTCGGCAGATCAACTCTTCCAGATCTCGAACGACGACGTTCTGATGGGGGTGTTGCCGTTCTTCCATAGCTTTGGTTACTCGCTGATGATGTGGCTGCCGCTGACGTTGCCGCCCAAGGGGGTCTATCACTTCAACCCGCTCGACGCGCGCACGGTCGGCTCTCTGTGTGAGAAGCACAAAGTCTCGATCATCGCCGCGACGCCGACATTCCTGAAGACGTACCTCAAGCGCTGCACCAAAGAGCAAATGGCTCATATGGACTTGGCGATTGTGGGTGCCGAGAAGCTCCCGCTGAGCCTGGCAGAAGACTTCCACAAGGCGTTCGGCATTTGGCCGACGGAAGGTTTTGGAACGACCGAACTCTCGCCTTTGGCGGCCGCGAACGTACCCGATCACCGCAACAACGCTGCGGGCACCGGACAGACCGGCACAAAGATGGGAACGGTCGGTCGCCCCGTGCCGAACGTCGCTGCGAGTGTCGTTGATCCCGACACCGGAGCGGACCTGGGGACGAACAAGCCTGGCTTGCTGCTCTTCAAAGGTCCGAACGTGATGCTGGGTTACCTCAATCGTCCTGAGAAGTCGTCCGAAGTCATTAAGGACGGCTGGTACAACACCGGCGACATCGCCGTCATTGATGACGATGGCTTCATCACGATTACGGGTCGTCTCAGTCGCTTCTCGAAGATTGGCGGCGAGATGGTGCCGCATATCCGCATCGAAGAAGAACTCATTCGCAGCATCGGCGATTCAGGTGCGACATCCGATGACGCCGAAATCCGAGTCGCGGTGACAGCGGTGCCCGATGACAGCAAAGGTGAGCGAATCATCGTCCTGCACAAGACGATGTCGAAGCCGATCGATGCGATCCAAAAAGACTTGAGCGCCGCAGGCTTGCCAAACCTCTGGATCCCAGGCGCAGACAGCTTCTTTGAGGTGGACTCGATTCCGCTGCTGGGCACTGGCAAGTTGGACTTAAGAGGCATCAAGCAGAAGGCGCATGAGCTGACAGGGATTCCAATGAAGTAACGTGGTCAGAAGAAGTCGCCGTCGTCGAGTTCTTCAATGTCCCAAGTACCAGTCGTATCCGCGTTCGGCCCAGTAGTCTGCCGGACGCTGATGCGCGAAGTGGATGGCTCCGATGCGTTTGATTGACTTCACGCCGTACTTCAACGGGCAGACCAATCGCAGCGGGGCTCCGTGACCGGATGTCAGAGGAGCGCCATTCATTTCGTAAGCGAGCATGGATTGAGCATGGATGGCACTGGCGCGTTCAAGCCCGACGTAGTAATCACGATCAGGCGTTGTCAGTCCGATGAAGGGAGTCTCGTGACCATAGCGTGTGATGAAGTCGGCGAGTCGCGCTCCGGTCCAATGCACGATCTGACTCCAGCCCTCCACGCATTTGAACTCAGTCACCATTTCAAAGCGCGGCAGTTCGTAGATCGCCTGCATCGAAAGCGACCGTTCGACAATCGGCTTCATGTCGCCGCTGAGTACGTCCAACTTCCAGCGTGAGTGATCGATCTCTGACTTCAATCCCAACATGCCGTTTACGCGTGGGTCCGCAGCTCGAGTCCGATCGAAGGTTGGCGCCATCCGCCCAGGATCAAAAAGCGATTGGCTCACGTTGGCGTTGAACTCCAACATCTTCCGTAATGGCCAGGAAACTCCGTTCTCTTCACGTGCCGTCTTGAGCCAACCCAGTCCTGTCACGCCCAGCAACGTCGCGATGCCTCCGGTCGCGAAACTGCGACGAGTGAGCCTGCGAATTTCTTTGTCAGCATCAGCGTTGCCAAACGGGGCTGATGGCTCAGTGGTGCTCGTTGCAACGCTCAAATTGTTGTGATGCTCAGGCATGTTGAAGCTCCGTTGAATGAGCGACAGATGAGGTCCGTCGTGCGGATCGCCGGTGAATTCTCATCGGACGTTTTCGGTAACGTCGACGAGTTCATAGCCGCAGACCATTGCTCGAAAGTTGTTCCAACCAGCACGAATCACCTGCGTGATGTGCAATAAAAAGAACAGGACATACCCCACTGTTAGCGCGAAGTGCTCGAACCTCGCCCACTCGTAACCACCCAGCAAGGTCGTAAGCCAAGCGAATTGCACGGGCTTGTAGATGGCCAGTCCCGTTACCAGCGAACCGCCGCCCATCAATATCACGCTGGTGTAGGCGAGCTGTTGAGCCGCGTTGAACTTGCGAGGCGGCGGAGCAACTCGGCTGAGATGCAGATCATGCAACACGACGATCAGTAGTTCGCGAAACGATTGGCGATTGGGGACCAAGTACCGCCACTCACCAGAGACCAACGTTTAAGTCACATAGGCCAAGCCGTTCAAAGCAAAGCCCCACATCAGTGCGAAGTGCCAAGCCATGCCTTCTGCTAATCGAGCTGATAAGCCCAGCGCGGAATAAACGGACTCGGAAAAGAACCGAAACAAGATTCGTTCGCCAAGTCGGATGCTGTAGATGTCGTTGGCCCAATAGATCAGCAGGCCGCTCCAAATCATTCCGCTGAGTAGCACGACATTCAGCCAATGCATCCAGCGCACGGGGCGCGGATGCTTATGCTCGATACGACGCATGAAGCGATCTCCTAAAGCAGTGAGGCCGCGACTTCGAAAGAAGAGCCGCTCAGAGAGCCCAGCGACATCTCCTCGCTGAGTTTGCGGGGGCACGACGAATCACTTCGCTCAGAGTCGAAGTGCTCCGTTGAGCCGAAGCACTCTCGGACTGTTTATGTCGGTGCCATCCGAAGTCAGGGTTGCAGTGCCGAGCCAGCAGGCGGCGATGCGTGAAAAGCGATCGCCGGTTACCTCGAAGCAATAAGTCCGAAAAAGGGGCGCGTCGTCAGTCTTGGCGATGATGCGGATCAGCAAAGCTCAACGACCTGCGCCCCATTTATCTCGGATGTGATGCGACTATTTCTTGTCCGCCATCTTGTCGTCGGACATTTTGCCGGAGTCCATTTTCTCCATCCCCATCTTCATCTTGTCGCCGCTCATTTTGTCGTCGGCCATCTTGTCCCCCGACATCTTCTCCATGCCCATCTTGTCGGAGTCCATCTTTTCCATCCCGGACTTCTCCATGCTCATTTTCTCGTCCGACATCATGCCGGACTGAGATGTCATCTTGTTGGCGTTCGCGGATTCACCGCAGCCCGTCAACAAGCAGCAAACACCCAACAACAAACTGGCGTCTGTAATAAGTGTGACATTCTTCATGGCAACAATCTCCTCGCAGAAAGTTCGTAACAGAAACGCGACCAAGGAAACTCACAGACTCACTCGAGCAATCCGCGACACAGATGGGTCGGGGCGAGTGGTCCGGTTCACTGCAGTGACGGCATTCAGATGCCGGTGCGAGACTCGCGTTACGAGGATTTCAAAAAAGATGTCGAAGCTCGAAGTTCTCGCCGAGTTGGCGTGCCGTGAGCCCATCAGTTTCAACTCATTGAGCGTGCAGACAACTACGACTGTTCGCTCTGTCGCGCCTTCAAAATGGCACTCACGAGGTCTTCAGGAATGACTTCCTTGAGCGAATCTGCGGGAGCGTCAAACGCCGACCGACTGGCTTCGATTGCCGTCTTGTAGTTGTGCAAATAGGCGCGGCAGTCGCGGCACAACGTCAGATGCAACTCAAACGCGACGCGTTGGCTCAGCGGCAACTTGCCGTCGAGGTAGTCCGATAAGAAATCGATCAACTGTTGGCAGGTCATCATGGTTTTCCTCCAAACAGTGGGTCGAGCAGCGTGCGGAGTGCTTGCCGAGCGCGATGCAGTCGCACTTTCACCGTGCCGGGATTGAGATCAAGAATTTGTGCGACGACGTCTGTGTCTAATTCCTCGATATCGCGCAGCAACAACACCGTGCGATAGCTCTCCGGCAACTTGTTGATGTGCTCACGAATGAGTTGCTGAGTTTCAGCTCTCTCCATGTCTGCAACGGGCGGTGCGTTCCAACGGCTGCAAGGCGCCTCTTGGTGACCGTCGGCTTTGAACTTGGGGAGTAGATCGTCGATCGACAGTTCTGGATGCCGCGACTTCGTTCTGAGTTTCATCAAGGCGGCATTAACAACGATGCGATGCAGCCATGTTCCCAATTGAGCGCGACCATCAAACGAAGCCAGCGCTTTGAACGCACTGAGGAATGCTTCTTGGACGGCGTCATGAGCATCAGCTTCGTTGCTTAAGAATCGCTTGGCCACGGACAGCATGCGGCCGCCATAACGTCGGACGAGAGTCTCAAAGGCTGCATCCTCACCCGCTCGCAGTGACGCGAGAAGTTCCAAATCGGAGTGCGTTGGTGGGGCGTCTTGATCCATTTCTCAACGCTAGTTCGGAGCGATTCGACGTTCAATCAACGGAGCTGCCTGCGGACTATGTGCCGTCAGTCTGCTCCCCAATAAACGTGTCGGCCCCAAGGAGCGGATCGATAACGTTCATTGCGATAGGTCAGGTCGAGCATGAAGCGGACAACATTGAAGGACGAGTAATCCACGTGTGACTTGCGCCAGCCGCGCTCAGCGATGGCTCGCGCTTGGGCATCGTTCGCCTTCAGCTTCATCACTGTGGCCGCGAGATCGTCAACGTCTGAGTAATACGCCACTTCGTCGGTGCTGTAGAGCTGTTCGAGTCCCGCGCCGCTGGGGGTCAACGTCAGAAGTCCGTTGCCCGTGAGCTGAGCAATGCGGTCGGATGAGTAGAGTTCGACGTCGTTACGGCGATTCAGATTTAGCGCCATGCGGCTGTTCGCGAGGATGGCATCTTTCTCGGCCCCGAAGGCAAATGGATGACCGAGGCTGCCGAAGATCCCGAGCTTCGCTTGCGGCAGCGCACCGACCAGGCGTTCCAAGAAGGCTCGACGTTCCGGTGCTCCCTTATCGGCTCCGAAGAAGACGAGGTCGTATTGCGGTCGCTCGTTCTCGAATGCTCGCAGTCGTTCGCAAGCGGGTTCGACGGGATTGGGGATAAAGCCTGCCGGGCAATGAGGTCGGCTGAGCGACTTCAGCCACTTGCCGCCACTGGTAGCAACAACGGCATCGAGTGTTTCGAGTCTCCGGTAGATGTGTTCGATGCGTTTGGGATCCCACAAGGCGTCGAAGTACCAAAACGCGATCTTCATGTTGGGCAGATGCCGCCGAATCTCTTGCAGCGTTTCCAACGTGATGAACTGCGCGTGACCGATGACCAACAAGTCGGGAGCGACATTCAGGCACGTGCGAATTAATGCTTTGTTCGCCTTGCCCTTGCCCCAGGTCTTGCTGCGAATGATCGACAACATGCGGGCTCGATCATTGATGCTGAAGGGGTAGACGAAGCAGCCATTTTGAATCAGGCCCTGATTGATCTTCAGATCGGGATTGAAGAAAACGAGCCCGTCTTTGGCGAACTGATAGTTGGCCGCATGAACGACGCGCAGACCTTGATAGTCCGTTGAAACTGACTGTGGTTGAGGAAATCGAAACGCAGGCAAAGTCATCGTGAGGTCGCCGTCCATGACGAAGAAAGAAAGCGCGAAGTCGCGGGCCTAAATTGGAATCGAAGGCTGCAATCGCTGATACGGCAACTCTCAGAGATTGGGCGGCGACGTGCGGTTACTCGGCTTCGGGCTCAGCCATTGCCGCGTCAGATGGCTCGGAATGCACGGCATTCACAACGGATTGCGGCCAGAGTCCCAGCACTCCCAACACGACGACGAGGGGAATCAACCGGCGCGAGACTAGGTTGGCTGACTGGCTGTGATTGCTCCGGCCATTCGAATGCGGCCATGTGGAGACGGACCACATCACGAAGCCAACGGTCATCACAAAGGCGAGTCGCATACCGCCGATCGAGAAGTAGTTTCGCAGCAGGCACCAACTTCCCACGGTGGTGGCCAAGAGTCCGAGTAGTTTCAGTCCCAATCGTTGTGCCTCGTGGTCGCCGTCGTCGCTCAGCAGATGAGTTTCCCAACCGTCGCGATCGCTGGCCATTGAGCGAGTCCACCAATCGGGCTTCGTCAAGAGTGTTAATGCACCGACACCACTGGCTCCGGCCAATAGCAACAGCGAACCATGCACAGCCGACGTGGAACCAACCCAGATGCCACCAAAGGCCATCGCTCCCACGGCCGACAGCAACACTCCGAATCGTCGCTGCGGGTCTTTGATCGCGATGCTCGAGCAGCTCATTCCACAGGCTGACAACGCGCACCACACGATGACTCGATCACCCAGTTGCAAGGACTCAGGGGCGAATGCGGTCGCCAACAAGCGCAAGCCAAGCACCATGCCAGTGGGCATCCAACCGACCAACAGCAAGGCCAACGTGCCTCGTTCTGTTTGTTGAGCGACGGCGGGAAACCACGGATGAAACGGCGGCAGTGGCACTCTTAATACACAGCCACCAGCAATCAGTAGGAACAACCAAGGCCCGACCAGTTCCCAATGGTCATGGACAGCCTGAGTCGCCATTCCCAATCGCGGCAAGCGGTCAACGATGGTGGGAAGATCGAATGTGAAAGCGGCAGTGGTCTCACGTCGGATGCTCATCCACCAACAACTCACGGCCAGTCCCAGCACGCCTAACACCAACATCATCGCACTGATGAGTTGGCTGCGCAAGAACTTCGCGGCCGCGATCCGTCGCTCACTTTGTCCTGATCGAGATAAGAGCGAGAACATCGCGCCCGTTGCCATCAGCACGCAGACACTCAGCCACACCGCATCCGTCGCCGTTAAGACTGCTAGTAGAGTGGATTGAACGAGCAGGGCATCTGCCAGTTGCTGGTGGCTGGCGTTGTAAGAGTCATCACTTCGTTCCGACCAGTCGCGTATGACCGCGAAGGCAACTGCGACAACCAACGCAACGAACGGCAGGCCGAATCCATCAATCGCGACGGCCATGCGAATCTCAATAGGAGCCACTGCCGGCGTGGACTTCTCTGACGGAGCCGATGCTTCTTCGTATTCGAGCGAGGGAGCGATGCGAACCCAGGTGATGGCTGAGCGCTGCTGCCAGTTCGAAGTGGATCCGTCGGTTGTCGATTGGAACTGACTCACCAAAATCGCGAGCAGCACCAAACTGGCCCAGGCATTGGAGCGAGCAATCGCTCGTGCTCCGGCGAGGTTGCTTGGACCGATCATGCGAACGGCGAATGCACCGAACGCCGGCAATAAGATCAGCAGCAAGACCACATGGTCTCGCACTGCTTGCCAGAGTTGTTCGAAGTGCATCATGCAGAATGCTTCTTGGGGTGCTTCGATGCGGCTCAAGTCGAGGAAAGCTCAATGCGAAGCCCGTTTCCAACGTGCCCATGAACGGACCGACGGAACTCGGGTGAGATTCGCCCGTCTTCGCCGATCATCCGAAGCGGCCCATCACGTAGTCTTGAGTCTCTTTCAACTTGGGCTTGGTGAAGATCTCGTCGGTGGGGCCGAACTCAATGAGATGCCCCAGATACATGAAGGCCGTGTAGTCGCTGACGCGCGAGGCCTGCTGCATATTGTGAGTCACGATCAGAATGGAGTACTCGCCCCTCAGTTCGTGAATCAGGTCTTCGATCTTGCCTGTCGCAATGGGGTCCAAAGCCGAGCACGGTTCGTCGAGCAGCAACACCTCGGGATCGCTGGCGATGGCTCGCGCGATGCACAGTCGCTGTTGCTGTCCGCCGGAAAGACTGAGCCCGCTTTCGTGTAATCGATCTTTCACTTCGTCCCACAGAGCCGCGCCTTTGAGGGCTCGTTCGCAGACTTCTTCGAGCACTCGCTTGTCGCGTTCGCCATCAATTCGCAGCGGATAGACCACGTTCTCAAAGATGCTCATCGGAAACGGGTTCGGCTTTTGAAACACCATGCCCATGCGTTTGCGGAGCTGAATCACGTCAACGTGCGGATCGAAAATCGAATCGCCATTGAGCCGCATGTCGCCGCCCAACCGAATGTTGTCGATCAGGTCATTCATGCGATTGACGCACCGCAGCAGGGTCGACTTGCCACAACCCGAAGGACCAATGAGTGCCGTCACTCCACCAGCGGGAATGGGCATTGAAACATCGAAGAGTGCCTGCTTCTGACCGTACCACAAGCTGACGTTGTCGATGTCGAGGACATTGCGAGTGGACTTCAACTCGGGATGAATCACGGGGTCCACATGCTCGCCGCGCAAGATGCGTTCGAGTCGACTGGGAGAAGCCGGAGTGTTGGGCTTTTGAGGATTCATCACTGCAAGGTCCTAAAGCGGCGAGGCCGCGAATCTGAATCGTTTAATATTGCTGCGTCACAGCTATGTCTTTGGGCTGCAATCTCAGTCACGGAGCTACGTAGGCGAGTCGCTCCGCCACTCGCTGAACTCGAAATCAAAGCTGTGATGCAGCTCTAACTTCCATCGGTCGTTCAACCGAATGCTTCGAGACCAGCCCTCGTTAGAACTGACTGAATTGGTACTTCTTCCGCAAGCGGGCTCGCATCCAAATCGCCAGCACATTCATGCTCGCAATGATGGCAATCAGCAGCAGTGTTGTCGTGAAGACCATCGGCTTCGCGGCTTCGCTGTTGGGGCTCTGAAAGCCAAGGTCATAAATGTGAAAGCCGACATGCATGAAGCTGCGTTGGGGATGTAATGGGCCGGTCGGCAAGACGCCGAGCGACCCGCTCCAATCGTGGAAGTCGATGGGCAAATGTGGCGCGAGTTTGAGCGCTCCTACGAGCATCAGCGGGGCGACTTCACCTGCTCCACGAGCCATCGCCAGGATCATGCCTGTCATGATGCCGGGCATCGCGCGAGGCAACACGATGCGTTCGATGGTTTGCCACTTGGTAGCTCCGCAGGCCAACGAGCCTTCACGCATCGAACGAGGAACGGCGGCGAGTGCTTCTTCGGTGGCCACAATAACGACAGGTAAAGTTAACAGCGCAAGCGTCATGGCCGCCCACATCAATCCTCCAGTGCCATAGGTCGGGCTGGGGAGGCGTGCTCGATAGAAGCCTTCAAAGAACGGTGTCTTGGCCAAGAGCAGCACGAACAGCGCGGTTGCTCCAATCCACAACATGAATGATGTGCGAGCCACCCACGGATTCTTCGGGCCGAGCGTTCCGGCGGCGTTCAATTGCTTGATGCCAACGAAGAACGCGCCGCAGGCTGTAACCGCGAATACACCCAACACGAAGAACCATTTGCTGGAGGGCCAAACGGCGATGCCGGCTTTGGCTGGTCCACCATCGATGTAGGCTCCGATGATGTAGCAGAAGAATCCCATGCCAAAGACGCCGAACACGATGCTGGGCACACCGGCCAAGTTGTTGATGGCGATGCGGACCATGCTGACGATCAATCCGGCCTTCGCGTACTCGCGCAGGTAAAGCGCGGCCAGGACTCCGAACGGGACAACCACCAACGCCATGAGAAGCGTCATGGCGACCGTTCCAAAGATGGCAGGGAAGATGCCGCCCTCGCTGTTGGCTTCGCGCGGGTCGTCGATCAAGAACTCGTACCAACGAGAACCGTAAACCCCGAACTTGCCGCCAGTTGTCAGTTGGTTGGCGGGATATGCTCGGACGATGTCAGCGAGCTCCAACGTCTGCTCTTTGCCATCAGCCGTCATGACTTGCAGCTTGTGTCGAGCATTGAGTTGATCCAACTCGGCAATCTTCTGACGAATGACTGCAAACTGCTGCTCGAAGTCGGCGGTAGCTTTCTCGACGTCAGCTTTGTGACGTTCATAGATCTCTGACTTCGTGCCGTGATCTAGCTCAGTCTCGCGCAGACCCAGTCGCAGATCTTCGATGGCTCGATTGATGTTGCCAATCTCATGCAGTTCGAGTTCTCGACGCTGCTGCCAGCGGTTCCGTGTTTCGACATGCAGTTCTTGAAAGCGTTTCCAAACGGCCGCGGGCTCTGTCTCGACCGGCTTTTCGTCAGAGATCAAAGCCTTGGGAATACCGTAAAAACGCCCCCAGGCTAGACGTTCGAAGAGGACGGCCCATTCGGGATAGGTCTCGCCGTTGGGAGCGACTTCAAAATCACTGACCCACGTGAAGTGCTCGTTGGTGAGTTCGTAATTGCCGGTTCGCAACAGCCGTCGTTGCATCGGAACGGTAACTCGCGCACTGAAGGCTGAGAGCATCTCGGCAGCCCAAAGCCCGTAGCTCGATGTGGCGGTTCCGAGTGCCGATTTTCGAAGCTCCGCCACATCGGTTTGGGCGATGACTTCGTCTCGTTGCTGTCGGAACTTTGACCATGCTGCAAAGAGGGCCTCTCCTGTTGAGTCTGCTGAGGCCACGGCCTTCAGTTCGCTCAGAAGCTGTTCCAGGCGAGCGGCGGCATTGGCTTCGAGCTCGGTCTTGAGTGCTCGTAATAACTCATCTCGATCGCTTGAAGAGGCTTCCTGGAGTGCCTGCGTTTGAGAGATTTGATTCAGGACGTTGGCTTGAGCGGTCTTGGCAAGTTCGGGCAATCGCTGAGTGAACGCGGTCGTTTCAACTTGCTGAACCAAGCTCGATCGAAAGGCGGAATTTAGCTGTTTGTAGGCTGCGGCCTGCTTCTCGGCAGTGAGGTTTGCAGCCGCGCTGTAAGTCAGTTGAAAGCGGTCGGTCTGGGTCAGTTCGCCCAGGAATGTCTCTCCGGCGATGGTCTTCAACTGTAAGAGTCGTGACGGCCAAAACGTGGAGAAGCCTTGCCACAAAATGATCGAGATCAGTGACACGATCATCGCCACGCAGATGACCAAGCCGCCCGCTGTGAGCCACAGCATGGGCTCACCTTGAGCAACCACAGTCGCCCCGGCACGCAGCGAACGACGAACTCGCGGCGCTGCCTCCGGCGAACCTGTCGGCGCCGCAGGGGATGTGTCTGAAGGAGGTTGAGTCATAAGAAATTCAAGCGGGCTCTAACGAGCTCCGTAGAGGGACTAGTCTTGGGCGAAGCGCAGGCTTCGGATTATGTTTTGACGAACTGGCTGCATGACGAAGTCGCGAGTGGGCACCTAATCGGGCTACTGTGCCTACGGTCGTTGTCCAACTTTCCAATTTCATACGAGTACCGACGATGACGGCAATCGCCCAGGCTCTTGAAGAAACAATTGGTCGGCTCGATCCCGCGCGAGCAAAGTTTCTGGAAGAACTCGTGCGTGATGCGATTTCTCGAGCCGAAAACGTAGAACCAAACGGCTCAGACAAAGAATGGCCACTGGGCTTTTTCGAGAAGACCGCCGGGGCATTCGCAAACGAGCCGTTTGAACGTCCTGACCAAGGTAAGTACCCGGCGCGCGAGGGCTGGTAATGCGATACCTGCTCGATACCAACGCCTGGATTCAATACGTGAAGGATCCCAACAGTCTCATTAGAGCGCGACTCTCGTTTCGCCAGCCTCGTGAGATTGTGACCTGCTCTGTCATCAAGGCCGAACTGTTGCACGGCGCGGAGAAGTATGGCCGTCCCAACGAACGCCGTGCGCTGATCAACGAGTTGTTGTCTTTGTTTCAATCGTTGCCCTTCGACGATGCATCTGCGGCTATCTACGCGCGTCTTCGCCACGAACTCGAAATGAACGGTCAAGTCATCGGTCCGATGGATCTGCAGATTGCTTCGATCGCGTTGCAGCATGGATGCACTCTGGTGACTCATAACGTCCGAGAGTTTTCTCGGGTTCAGGGGCTGATCATTGAAGACTGGTCTGTGGCTTGAGCGACGGTCGCTCTCACAACTGAAATGCTCGTTTGCGGAATCTCAATCGCACGACTTCGGCGATGGTGTTGAGCACAAATGTCAGGGCGAACAACGCCAGTGCGGCGAGGAACAACATGCGGTAGTGAGTGCTGTCCTTCACGGCTTCGGGGAGTTCCACGGCGATGTTGGCTGAAAGCGTGCGGAAGCCGTTGAAGAGATTCCATTCCATGACAGGCGTGTTACCAGCAGCCATCAAGACGATCATCGTTTCGCCGACCGCTCGCCCCAGGCCGATCATCAGTGCGGAGAACAAGCCACTCGTGGCCGTAGGGATGATGACTCGCACGGCGGTTTGCCATTGAGTGGCACCGCAACCCAGCGAGGCGGCTCGCAACGATTCCGGCACCGAGGACAGTGCGTCGTCCGAGATCGTGTAGATGATCGGGATGATGGCAAAGCCCATGATGAACCCAACGATCATCGCATTGCGTTGCACATAGGTGCCCAGCAGCGAGCCTCGCAGATCCCAGCCAATGGCATCGAAGACCGCGCCCGCGATCCAAGCCAGCAACAAGGTCGCGATGCAGCACGCAAAGAACTTGAGTAGATCGAAGAGCACGAACTTCGGACGTGACCATTGATCGGCGATGCGTCTCAAGGCCGGACTTAGCAATCGACTGCTCAATAGAGCGACCGCAATTCCACTGAGCGGTGTGAGTAACCACATCCAGCCGCCGACACTGGAACCGACTTGTCCGTCGAGCCACGCTCGCACGTCGCCCGCAAACAACCAACTCTCGACAGTTCGCGAGCAATACGATGCCAACAAGAACCCGCCAGCCAGCGAAGCGAAGACACCGGGGATTCTCCAATGACGATGCTTCAGCGCGATCGAAGGCGGCAGCAACTGCCATAAGTAAGCACCCAACAGCACGGCAAACGGCACGCTGAGTACAAGCGTCAGAACTTCAGGAATGAAGTCCTCGACAACAGGGGCAATGACGAGCGCTGCTAAGAATCCCAGAACGACGCTGGGCAAACTCGCCATGATTTCGATCGTCGGTTTCACGCGAGCTTTAGTACGAGGATGCAAGAACTCGCTGGTGTAAACCGCCGCCAGCAAGGCTAGCGGAGCACCGAACAACATGGAGTAAAACGTGGCCTTCAGCGTTCCGAAGATTAGCGGCATCAAACCGTACTTCGGTTCGAAGTCGTCCGTACCACTGGATGATTGCCAAACATGCTCGGGTTGTTCGTAACCCTCGTACCACACCTTTGAGAACATCGCTCCGAACGTGACTTCGGGATGCTCAGCCGACACCTTCCAGAGTTCCATGCCGCGCTGAGTCAGCGCCACCAACGAGTCGTCTTTCGGCGAGAGAGTCAGTCCCAAGATCTCTCCGCTATCGGTGGACTTGGCCTGAGCGAGTTGTTGATCGCTCGTGACATGAAACAAGCTGACGGCTCCGTCGGCATAGCCTGCGGCCACCATGCGCGACCGTGATGATGCCGCGATCGAAGTCACAGCGACGTTCTTTGACGGCAGTTGATGAGCGAGCTTGAGTACTGATCCATCTGGTGTTTTGGCGTCGGCGGGTTTGATGCGAAACCAAACCGCGAGACCTCCTGTTGAGTCGCCGACAACCAATGAAGTCTTACCGACGAGGAAGCTCAAGCTCGTGAGCTTGCCTTCGCCAGACACGAGATCCAGTTCCTCAGCCAACTCGGGTTGATTGATGACGCGCGTATCAAAGCGCTGGAGTTGCCCGTCGTTCCAAGCGAGGTAAACGCAGTCGCCCAACCCGGCGAGCTTGATGTAACTCGGCTTCTTTCCGCCGGGGTACTCCACGGGCAAGGTGCCCTTCGTCAGTTTGGTTGTCACCTTTTTGGTGAGGATGTTGGTCGTCCGTTTGACGCGAGCAATCTGCAACTCGCCATCGTCAGTAAGCAGAGTCACGATCTCACTGCCGGCACCACCGCTGTCACTCGTAGATTCGCCGCGCTGCACCGAGACATCGATCAATGCAATAGGCACATCAGCTTTGGCAACGACGGGTTCGTCAAGCTTCACTTGCAGTTGTTGCCAACGGAACTGGCCTTCGGGGGTTCGTTCGAGAACTCCGCCTTTGAACGCCGACAGCTTGCCAACTTCGAGAGACTTCAACTCATCAGGCAGATCAGCTTCCTCGACGAAGCTCGTGCTGAATTTGATCTGACCAATCTGAATGGCTCCATCTGCGAACCCCAGCGCCACCGCACCGCCGGGCGCGATGGACCATGCCGTCAACTTCCGGTCGCCTCGAACCAACGACTGGGTTGAGAGTTGTTCGCCACTGTCGAGCCGATACGAAGTCAGCGTTCCGTCCGAGTATGCGTTCCAGCCAATGACAAAGTGCTCGTCGGTGCCGATATGAATTGGTTTTGAGTCGGCCTTGAGCGGTTGTGTAAGAGTTTTTGTCGACGACAAAGACTCGGGCACTACCAGCGGAACAACGACGCTCACGAGGAACACGCACACCAACGCCACGGCGAGGATCGTGCCGATGCCGCCGAGCGTGATCATGGCTCTCGCCACTCGATCAACCACGATCAAGCCCGGACGCGTTTTGCGACTACGACGTCTACCGATGAAGCCTGATGTCTCGGGCGAAGGCGGCATAAAAGAACTCAGAAGGTGCGAAGTGAGTTTCTCGACTCTGGGTCTTTGAAGCTGGCTTTGCGGCTCAGCTGCACTCCAGAGAGCGGACGGATTCAATCCCGCCCGACACGTCGTGACTGAGGCATCTCAGTCGCTCGACCATTCTCTCGATCGCCAACACTCCTTCGCTGACGCTTCCACTCGACCATCATCTGCTGCCGAGTGGGCGAGCAGGTTAGCTCAATGCTCTACTAACACAAAAGCCGACGGCCCATCTTCCTTGAGCCATCGGCAGAGTCATCCAAATTGAGCCCGCCGATTCGTTTCATCCGGCGGGGTTGGTGGCGTGCAGTGGGCCATCGCCGAGACACGCCATTCACCAGCAAACCGTCGAGTTACTCGATGCCCGCACTCTTCAGTGCCTCTTTGGCAATCTCGGGAGTAACCGGGAAGTAGCCGTCCTTGATCACGTCCTGCTGACCTTGCCTCGAGAAGATGTACTTCACGAACTCGCGTCGCAGCGGATCGAGCTTCGTGCCTGGCTTCACGTTGATATAGACGTAGAGGAATCGCGACAGCGGATACTCGCCCGAGTACGCGTTCTCTGGAGTCGCTTCGACGGGCTCTTCACCGGCAGCGGGAGCGAGCGAGATCGCTCGCACGTCTGCCGTCTTGTAGCCGATGCCGCTATAGCCGATGCCGAACTTATCCGTCGCGACACCTTGCACCACAGCAGAGCTACCAGGTTGCTCCTTGACGCTGTCCTTGTAGTCGCCGCCCTTCAAAGCATGTTCTTTGAAGTAACCATAAGTGCCCGACGCAGAGTTCCGACCGTAAAGGCTGATCGGCTCCTTGGCAGCGGCGCCCTTCAGGCCGACATCGCCCCAAGTGCGAATGTCAGTCTTGAAGCCACCTTTGCGAGTCTTCGAAAAGATCGCGTCGATCTGCGGCAAGGTCAGACTCTTTAGCGAGTTGTCCTTGTGAACATAGACGGCCAGCATGTCGATGCTCGTCGGAAGACCAACCGGCTTGTAGCCGAACTTCTTCTCGAACTCGTCGATCTCTTTGTCCTTCATCGGACGGCTCATTGGGCCGAACTGAGCGGTGCCGTTGATGAGCGCTGGCGGTGCTGTTGATGAGCCCTTGCCTTCGATCTCGACGCGAACGTTGGGATAGAACTTGGCGAAGCCTTCGGACCACAACGTCATTTCGTTGTTCATCGAGTCCGAGCCGATGCTCTTGAGACTACCGGTCACGCCTTGCACGGCCTTGTAGTCGGGCAACGCTGGGTCGACCTTCACTTGAGCCGATGCCGTTCCCGACATCACTGCCGCAACTGCTACGCAGGCGAAGAATGCACGCTTCAGACTCTTCATAAGAATCTCCGTCAGTAAGGGTTGAAGTCGCTCTCGATTCGTTGGGTTGCGACCTGCAGGTTCGCAACAAGGCACGTAGGTTAACGAAGCCCATGAAGAGCCAACGGCCCGTCTGTTAAGGCTGTGTTAATTTTCAAACTCTGCTTCGATGACTCGTTACCTAAGCCATGTTTCGACCAATCAGCTCCCGTCTTCGTCGACTCCTCGGCCGTGGCTTGTCGTGACATCGAAACGCCGTGAAATACGACGAGTGAAAGGCCCAGATCTCGATCGTTCCGTGAGGCAACCGAATAAAAATGCCTTGGCTTTTCAAACGACTAAGCCCACGGGAACTCAAGAGATTTGATGAATTGAAATAACGCACCTCGCCCGAGCTAATTGGTGAAGGTCAGCTTGGTAAGGCTGATCGAAGCTCTGTTAATCATGGCTTCAAGAGTGATTCCGCAGTGGAGATCGATCATGAGACGTTTGATGTTTCTGTTTCTTGTCTATTGGTTCTGCAGCGTCTCAGTTGCGACAGAGACTTATGAGCGGCAAGAGCAGGTTGTGGCCGGTCGGTCGAAGGGACCGTGGCGGCGGCTGTTCTTGGATGCGACGGTGGTCGAAGAGAGTCAGGGAGTGCAACGAATCTTCCATGCGGTTGAGAAGTTCGCTGGCAATCCCGTGATGAAGAAGGAGCACGAGTGGGAAGGTACCGGGCCTTATCTCTATGGGACCGTGTTGTGGGACGGCGGCAAGCTCCGCATGTGGTATCACCACATCAATCCTGACGGCATGTGGAATAGTTATGCCGAGTCGCTCGACGGCGTTGCTTGGAGCAAGCCCGCTCTCGGGCTCATCGAATATCAAGGTTCGAAGCAGAACAACTTGTTCGCGACTCGGTCGATCGGACTCAGTGAGAAGCCGCCGGGTGATGTCGGGCAGTGCCACAATCCCAATGTCCTGTTTCAACCGTGGCAGCGAGATCCTCAGAAGCGATATGCGCTCTACTCGTTCTCGTATGAGTGGCGCGTGCCGCACGTCGCGTTCTCGGCAGATGGTTTGAATTAGAACTTCGTGCTGCCGGCCAAAGGCAGCAGTGGGCTGTTTCCATCGGGCGATGTCGTGAACTTCTTTCATGACCCGTATCGGCAGCGGTATGTCGCGACGTGGAAGACAACAACCGAACGAGGCCGCGCGGTCGGAGTCGCGACGTCGGACGATGGACTCGTTTGGAACAAGCCGACGCCGAGCGCGGTGATGTTTGCGGATGATCTCGATCCCGATGCGACTCAGCTTTATGGGATGCCAGTCTTTCCGTATCAGGGTTACTACATCGGCTTGCCGTGGGTCTACAACGCGCGGTGGCCGAAAGATCGTCCCGCGACTGACGACAACTTGCGTGTTGCCGAACGAACCAGTCCCAACACGATGGACGTGCAATTGGCCTGGAGTCGCAACCTTGTTCAATGGAATCGCACTCCTGCGCGATCGAGTTTCATCCCGCGCGGTGCCGCAGGTGAGTTCGACTCTGGCATGATCTACACCGCGCGAAGTCCGGTGCTGATGGGCGACAAGTTGTATTTCTATTACGGCGGCTTCAACGGCCCACACAACGCACCGGCTGGAGCGAATCGAGCCGCGATCGGACTGGGCATGTTGCGGCTCGATGGGTTCTGCTCGATGCGCGCTGGAACTTCAGTCGGTCACTTCATCAGTCGTCCGGAGCAGTTCGAAAATCCGGTCGTCTCAATCAACGCGCGGACGGATGCTGATGGCGTTATCGAAGCTGAAATCATCGACGGAAGCGGCAAGGCTCTGGTTGGCTTCTCTCGCGCCGACTGCATTTCCTTTCGAGGCGACGATGTTCGCCATCGCCTGTGTTGGAAGAATTCCACTTTCGCACCCGAGCAAATCGGGGTTGAGAAGAGACTGCGATTCTTTCTGAGGGATGCCGACATCTACTCATACGCGACGCATGCATTGATTTCGCCGTCAAACCCTTGAGTTGACGTGGCCATTGAGAGCGACAGCTACGAAACGACGGTGTCGCTCCAATCCACATTCATCACCACGGCGACGGCATCGGGTTCGTCTCGTGATTTTGTGGTTGCGGTTCATTGCCCCCAGAAGCAAACGTTGATTTCTGAAGTCAACGTGTTGGCGGTTCGGCCCTTACTTCGACGCCAGTGCCGCGAGCTTTGCTTGGAGGCCGGCACTGTTGATGACATCGCGATTGACGACGTCGGGCGGGATTCGACCGGCAGCTGCTTCCACGATGCTGCGACATGCCGATTGGCCAATCCCATGAAACAGTTCGTCGGTCCAACAGATGGCATGCGGAGCGACGATCACATTGTCGAGCTTCAGCAGCGGATCGCTTGGCTCGATCGGTTCCTTTTCAAAAACATCGAGCCCTGCTCCGGCAATTCGCCCGGCTTGCAAGCACTGCGTGAGTGCCGCTTGATCGACGATCGGACCTCGAGCGACGTTGATGAGGAACGCAGACGGCTTCATGCGTCCCAGTCGCTCGGTATTCAGCAAGTGGTGTGTCTCGGGAGTTAGTGCGCAACACACGCAAACGAAGTCCGACTGTTCCAACAAGGCATCGAGATCCAGCAGTTCGACACCACTGGCTCGCGCGCTGTCAGGAGTCACGAATGGGTCGTAGGCCACGTGCTTCATTTCCAACGGAGCGACCATCTTCAGAACTTCGCGACCGATGTTGCCCAAGCCAATCAGCCCCAAGGTTCGACCCGTGAGCCCCACTCCCATGTGATGCAACTTGTCGGCCCATCGCCCCTCGCGAGTCAGCCGGTCCTTGATCAACAACTTGTGAGACAATGCCAACAACAACGTCAGGGCCGAAACCGCGACGGGGCGACGCACTCCCGATGGCGTGATCGTCAACAGAATGTCGTTTCGAGTACATGCCTCGACATCGACGCTGTCATAGCCGACTCCGAACCGTGCGATGATTGCCAGGCGAGTCGCACCGTCGAGTGTCTTCGCGCTGATGCGCGGAGCCAGCGCGACGATGGCATCGAAATCATGACCGACTGACGGCGGCAATTCAGAACCAAAATCTGGCAAGAACTCGGTCACGATGCGCGGATCACACTTCAGCACATCGAGTCCGATATCACCGAAACCCAGTGAGCCATCCGGCTTCAAGAAGTCGCGAGTCAAACCCACTCGAATTGGTGCAGTCACAGTCTTGGTCCTTGCCGAAGGTCACTTGAAGGTCATGGAGATTGCTTGCTGATCGAAAGCCGGACGAGCGAAGCCGTTGTTACTTCTTCACCGCCATGTTGGCCTTGGGAATTGGCCAGTTCGTGGCGGGAGTGTGTTGTTCGATCATCAGTTGCTCGATGCGCTGCACCACTTCGGGATGTTCGGCAGCGACGTTGTGTTCTTCGCGCGAGTCCTGCGTGACTTCGTATAGCTCAACCGGTGCGTGCCACTTCGGGCGGACGCCTTTCCAATTGCCGAGCCGGACCGCTCGCGCACCGGCTCCTTCATAGAACTCCCAATACAGAAACTCATGCGGCTTCTGTTCGTTCAATCGACCCAACAACGTGGGAGCGAAACTTACAGAATCGAGACCGCTGGGCAGTTTGTGTCCGACAAGCTCGCTGGTCGTCGCCAGGATGTCTCCGTGATAGGCGATGTGATCGGTCACTCCCGGCTTAATCTTGCTCGGCCAACGGACCAACAAGGGGACTCGAATGCCGCCGTCATACAGCGACCGCTTCGTGCCCCGCACACTGCCGCTGGATTGGAAGAAGTTGGGATCGTTGCCGCTCTCTGTATGAGGCCCATTATCCGACGTGAAGAACACGATCGTGTTGTCGCGAAGTTTGAGTTCATCGAGCGTGTCCAACAGCTTGCCAACTTGTGTGTCGAGATACGTGACCATCGCCGCGTGCATCTTGTTGGCGTCGGTCCAATCTCGATCCTTGTAGATGCCATGATCGGGAATGCCCGCTTCTTTGTGCTCGTTGTTGGCGTGCGGCAGAGTCCACGCGCAATACAAAAAGAAGGGCTGCTTTTGATGCTCACGAATGAAGTTGAGAGACTCATCGAGAATCAGATCGTGAGCATAGACCTGCTTGTTCGTGACCTTGCCCGCGCCCTTGTCATCAAAGTTACCTTCGTTGGGTAATGACACTCGTTGCTCGTTCTTAAAGAGGAACGACGGGAAGTAGTTGTGGGCGTGATGTTGGTTGTAATAGCCGTAAAAGAAGTCGAAGCCTTGCCGAGTCGCCAAGCCACTCTCGCCGCCAGCCAGCGTGTCGCCGAGGCCCCACTTACCAGCCAGTCCGGTGGCATAACCTGCTTGTTGGAAGAGTTCTGCCAGCGTGACATCTTCCGTCAGCAGCGTCTGTCGTTCGGGAGTGGAGTTGCCTCGGACTCGAGTGTGCCCCGTATGCAAGCCGGTCATCAGCACGCTGCGTGACGGAGCGCAGACCGTTGCTCCGGCGTAGTACTGAGTGAACCGCAGACTCTCGCGAGCGAACGCATCCAGTCGCGGCGTCTGAATCTTTTGCTGGCCGTAGCAGCCAAGTTCTCCATAACCGAGATCATCTGCCATGATGAAAATCACATTGGGACGACCTTGTGACTGAGCTATGGCCAACGAACTGACAAGCAACCAAGCAAGCAACGAACGCAGCACTGTTGTGGGCATGATGTAGGACTCAGGCGAAAGGAAATCGTTCGAATAAGGGGATCACTAATCGTCGGCGTTCTCGTCGCCAAATAAGACCAGCTTTGGGAGAGCACCTCCGTTCGTCTTCAACTTCGTTTCCTTCGTTCTCTCCTGTTCGAACCGTCTTCGCAAAGACATGGAATATGAGAGATCAGAGACAACACAGAAGAAGAAACGCAGAGTAGATGTTCTGCATCTATTGTCGCTTGGTTTCATTCGCGCGGCCAATTCGATGAAGGACCGCGCGAATGGAATGGAGCGCGAATAAGAGGTCGGATGGCAACAGTTTATTCAATGCCTTGTAACGCGTGTTGCAGTCCGGCTTCGAGCGTTGGGTATTGCAGCTCAACCTTAAGTTCGGTGCGCAGTTTGTGATTCCGACAACGCTTGCTGCGGCCCTTGGTGTGTCGAGCGATCGTGCTCTCATCAAACTTGGGTGCGGGTGCAGACAACAGCAAGGCGAGCTGCTCGTAGTACTCATGCCGCCGAATCGGGCGGTCGTCACTGACGAGATACGTCTCGCCCGCAACGCCGCGTTCAGAGCAAGCGACAACGGCAGAGGCTGCGTCATCGACATGAATCAGATTCAGCCAGCTATCTCGCGGTCCGGGCAGACTCGCACCGGCGCGAATGGCGTCTACTCGGGACAGCAAACGCTGAGGTCCATAGATGCCGGACAGTCGCAGAATGTTGAAGGCGGTTGCGGGCGATCGCTCGGCGGCATGTTGAATCAAATGCTCGGCGTCGAGACAGATGCAGCCGGATTCGTCCGTCGGTTCTAGCGGCGAGTTCTCATCGACCCATTCTTCGGCTTGCTGCGCGTAGACACTGGTGCTTGAAACATGAATGAAGCGTCGGCAGCGATTGGTCATCGCATCGAGCACATGACCTAGCCCATTCACATAGACGTCGCGTTTGCTCGGCCCGGCGAAACGATCAAAGCCCACGGAATGTAAGACAACATCCACCTCGGGCAGCTCTCGCAACGAGGCCGGGTCGGTGACGTCTCCCACCACCGGACTGAGTCCGCTTGGTGCCAGTTCGGCGGCCCGCGAGTTCGAACGAGTCAAAGCGAAGACTTCATGCCCGGCAGTTAACCAACGCTGAGCAACACGTAAGCCGAGATAACCGCAGCCAATAATGAGAGATCGAGTCGTCACGTCAGTCGGTGTCCGCAGGGAAGAGGATGTATCGCTTCGAGAACCATCACTTCGAACTTCCTGCCGCGGGCGGGTCGTACTTGAGTTGCCAGCCCGGCAACGTGACCGACTCTTGAGGTTCGACCAACTTGCCGTACAAGGCCGGACGTCGAGCCTTGCGATAGCGCCAACCCGATGATTGATCGAGCTTCTCCGGAGTCAGTAGGCCGACCACGACGTCGTCTTCGAGTGCTCGGCTTTCGGCAACGACCTCGCCGAACGGATCCAGAATCATCGCGAGTCCCGGTTTGATCGTGTCGTCATCAACGCCGATGGGATTGCTGAAGACGGCATAAACTCCGTTCTCCCAAGCTCGCGTTGGTAGCCACCGCATTAACCAGCCTCGCCCCTTGGGTCCGTCGAACTCTTGCCGAAGCCGCACGGGGTCTCGATGTCGGTTCTCCCACAACGCTCTGTCGATTTTGCCGCGACCGGGCATCGGCGAAGGCAGTCCGCAGGTCACATGCGGCATAAAGATGATCTCGGCACCCATCATCGTCGTGATGCGGACATTCTCGGGCAGGTTGTTGTCGTAGCAGATCAAGAAACCAATCTTGCAGCCGAGCAAGTCAATGACGTTGTAGCTGTCACCGGGGGTGAGGTACGGGCTGACGAACGTGTGTAACTTGCGATACTTCGTGATGAAGCCATCCGGCCCGACCGTGACGTAGCAGTTATAGATCTTGCCTGCCGAGTCTTTCTCAAAGAGTCCCGCCATAACGACGGTCTTAAACTCACGAGCGATCTCAATCAGCCGTCGGGTCGAGTCGCCATCCGGCACGAATTCAGCGACATCCAGCAGTTGCTCGTAGCTCAGCGGTTGCACCCACGTGTAAGAAGAGATGCAGCACTCATGAAAGCTGACAATCTCCGCACCTTGTTCGACAGCGCGTCGAGTCAGCTCGCGGATTCGTCCCAAGTTGTAGGACTTGTCTTGGTCATGATGCTCGAACTGAGCAGTGGCAACGCGGATGTCTCGCATGTCTGGACCTTGGGATGTGATGAATAACTCGATTCGATGTGACGAACGATAGAGATTGCAGTTCTTCTTCGATCTACGCATCAGCAGCAGGCTATCAGCCCCGTTTGGCGGAGTCATGCAGGCTGGCTGCGGCCTCGTAGCGTCTTCACTTTGGACCGCTAGAATCCCACGGCGCTTCGCTTCCCTTCCGCTGTTTTCAAGGTTCTTGCATCGATGTCGGTCATTCAATCAGACCTCGACTTCTTCCCCGCCGGTCCGTCTGCCGGAACGATTCCCTACTCGAAAGGCACCTACGCCTTCGTCAGTTTGGGCTGCCCCAAGAACCTCGTGGATAGCGAGAAAATGCTGGGGACGCTCGCTATCGATGGCTACACGTTGGTGCCCAACCCAGAGGGTGCGGACTTCGTGATCGTCAACACCTGCGGGTTCATTGATAGTGCTCGAGCTGAGTCGAAGTCGGTCATTCAAGAGATGCTCGATTTGAAACGCGGCGGGCAGACGAAAGGTGTGATTGTCGCGGGATGTTTGCCCGAGCGGCTGGGCGGCACCTTGCTGCAGGAGATGCCAGAGATCGATCACGTCGTTGGCGTGTTTGGTCGTGACGAGATCAGCCGCGTTGCCGATCGATTGATTGGTGGTGCTCGCGAGCAACGCGAGATCTTCCGCCCGGCACCTCTGAAGGCGATGGACGACACGGCTCGGCTGCGAATCACTCCGCAGCACTACTCCTATTTGAAGATCAGCGAAGGCTGCGACCGAACCTGCACCTTCTGTGCAATTCCGAAGATGCGCGGAAAGCATCTCACCAAGCCGATGGACATGGTGATTAAGGAAGCCAACGAACTGGCTCAAGATGGCGTGCGTGAGCTGATCATCGTGGCTCAGGACACGACTTATTACGGCCTCGATCTCTACGGGGAGACGCGGCTGGCTCAGCTTCTCAAGGAGTTGGAGAAGGTCGACGGGCTCGATTGGATCCGGCTGATGTATCTCTATCCGATCTTCTTCACCGACGAACTCATCGACACGATCGCGGCGTCTGAAAAGATCCTGCCGTATCTCGATATGCCGCTGCAGCACATCAACGACACGATGTTGAAACGCATGCAACGTCGAGTGAATAAGGCTCAGACGATTGAACTGCTCGACAAGCTGCGCGACATAGTTCCGAACCTCGCCATCCGCACGACGTTCATCACCGGCTTCCCTGGTGAGACCGATGCTCAATTCGAAGAACTGCGAGACTTTGTCGACGAGTACCAGTTCGAACGCATGGGCGTCTTCACCTATTCGTTGGAGCCGGGTACTCCCGCCGAACGGCTCGATGGTCACCTGCCTGACGATGTGAAGAATGAGCGGCGCGACGAGCTGATGGCGTTGCAGCAAGAGATCGCGTTCGGCTTCCAAGACTCACTCGTTGAAGAAGAGTTGGATGTCATCATCGACGAACGCATTGAAGAGGGCGTCTATCGCGGCCGCTCGTATGCCGACGCGCCTGACATTGATGCCAACGTGATTGTGGCCGGAGCTGAATTGGAGATCGGTGACCTGGTGCCTGTCGTCATTGTCGAGCGGCAAGACTATGACCTCGTCGGCGAAGTGCTGTTTGACGAGGACGATGACGACGAAGAGGCGGACGACGAGTAATCGTTGAATGGCGGCAGTCTTGATTTCGATGCAGACCTCGTTGCCCGTGACCTGAGATATTTCCTACACCCAGCTCTAGCGTACTACATCATGCAAGTTGGCCTTTTCATTCCTTGCTACGTCGATCAGGTCTATCCCAATGTCGGAATGGCGACAGTGGAAGTGCTAGAGCGACTGGGGATCGACGTTGAGTTTCCTCCCGAGCAAACGTGCTGTGGCCAGCCGATGGCCAACACCGGGCTGGGCGATTGCACGCGTCCGCTTGCGATTCGCTTCTTCGAGATCTTCCAACAGTACGAGTACGTCGTCTGTCCGTCGGGAAGTTGCACGTCGATGGTTCGGCATCACTACGACGACTTCCTCAGCAGCCGCCCGGGATTTGAAGAACTCAAAGCCAAGACCTTCGAACTCACTGAGTTCCTAACCGATGTCCTCAAAGTGGAGAGCTTGCCTGGTCGCTTCCCGCATCGAGTTGGTTTGCATCAGAGCTGCCACGGTTTGCGCGAGCTGAGATTGGGGAGTTCGAGCGAACGAAACTTGCCGACCTTCAACAAGGCGCGGCGGTTGTTGGCATCGCTGGAAGGCATCACGTTGACGGATCTCAAACGAGCCGACGAATGCTGCGGGTTCGGCGGTACGTTTGCGGTCGCTGAAGAAGCGATCTCGGGCATGATGGGCCTCGACCGCATCTCTGATCACGAGCAAGCTGGCAGTGAAGTACTGACCGCCAACGACATGTCCTGCTTGATGCATCTCGAAGGTCTGATTCGGCGCAACAACAAGCCGATCCGAGTCATGCACATTGCCGAGATCTTCGCCGAAGCCGCGCGTTGAGTTACGTCGTCTCGGTCTATTTCTTTTCAACGACCGAGGCATCAAAGCCGAGCTTCTGCAGTGCGTCTTCGAAGTCTTTGCCGAGCGGTGCTTTAATCGTCACTCGATCGCCGGATGTGGGATGAGTGAAGGTCAACTCCCGAGCCACCAGCAACAGTCGTTCGATGCCAAGTTGGTCGCGAAACATGTGGTTGTGTCGGTGATCGCCATACCGACCATCGCAAAGAATGGGATGTCGCACGTGCTTGAAGTGGCGACGAATCTGATGCGTGCGTCCGGTCAACGGTGTGGCTCGTACCAACGAGTATCGGCTGGATGGATACTTGCCGGCTGACAACGGGATTTCGGTCGTGGCCAGAGTGGCATACTCCGTCCGACATTCCGCCAACGGAAGCGGGGCCGCGTCTTCGTCGTCCTCGTCATCGCTTTGAGCTTCGCGACGATAGATGTCGTCTAGCGGCTTTTCGATGACTCCCGATTCGGGCGTGTAGCCTCGGACAACCGCGAGGTACTGCTTGTCGACAGTGCGATCCATGAAGCCATCGGTCAGCGTGCGAGCGATCTCGGACGTGAGACCGAACAGCAGCACTCCCGACGTCGGGCGATCAAGTCGATGAATCGGAAAGATCGGTCGACCAAGTTGCTTCTTCAGCATGTTGACGGCGTTCTGAGTCACCCAGGCCGCAATGCGCGTGCTGTGGACCAACAGGCCCGACGGTTTGTTGATCGCGACACACGCATCATCGAGATACAGAATTTCGAGCGGCATTAAGGTTCCGATTTGAGCCAGCGAGGCAGCTCTTTAAGGGCAGTGAATCAGGCACGATTTCGTCAGCAATCGGCGCGTCCGTGCGGCTGTGTGACTGATGATAAAAGGCCACTTGCCGGGGCACGAGTTGGTGCTGTTGTGCCGGTCGTAGCAGGATGTGCTCATAACGCACCGGCCAACCGTGAATACGGAGAACGAGGCTCCTTGACCCCTAGTTTTTTGCGGTCGTAGCATCTCGCTGCTCTTCGGACCGGAAAACTGGTCCTGCTCTCGTGCCGTAACTCAGAGACGCCTTCGTGACTGATCCACATCCTGCTTCGCCAGCTCCACTCGATCCAACCACCACGCCTGCGGCGAACGCGACTCCGATCGAGTCCCCCGCACCCGCTCCTGAAGCTGCGACGACGGCAGTGGCTCAACAATCTCCTTCCGAAGACCTTCCCGAATGGGAGCCGCTTTCACCCGAGATCGTTGAAGACGAAGCCATTCGCGGCGACTTCATGCTGCGTTGGGCCGTGATTCTGTTGGGCTTGCTGCTGGGCTGCCGACAGATCGCTGAAACTCAAACGTTGGTCCGCATTCGCACGGGCGAGTATCTGACTTCGCATGGCATCTTGCCGCCTCGCACAGACATTTTTTCTTACACCGCAGGCGATCGAACGTGGGTCAATCTGAGTTGGCTATTTGACCTGAGTGTCGGCCTCTTGCATCGGCTCGGTGGTCCCTTGGCGCTGTCGGTGGGAGTCGGACTGGCCGGCGCCGCGTTGATCTACGGCCTTGTGAATCTGAATCGATCGAAGCTACCGACCTGGTGGCATGCGGTCTGTGCGGGAGTCTTGCTGCTGGCCTTGTTCCCACAGTTCGTGCCGCTGCCGAAGCTCGTCACGTTGCTGGGTGTGGCCTGGTGTTTGCGCGAGTTGATCCAATGGACGACGACCAAACAGCCGCGATCGTTGTGGTGCGTCGTCGTGACGTTGGCGGTGTGGTCCAATCTGGATGCTCGCGCGTATTTCGGTTGGCTGTTGCTGGCCGGCTTTGGAGTTGGGCAGTTTGTCTCGGCTCAGATGCAACGCACTCCGGCATTAAGTGCCGAGGAGCGACAGAGCTGGTTGAAGATCATGGGAGCGGGGTTGGGAGCCTTGGTTCTCAATCCCTTTGGGTGGAATGCCTGGTTCAGTCCGTGGGTTCGCGTTGCGACCGAGCTGCCGTGGTTGCGAGCCAATGGCCCGCGCATCACCGACCTCGGAACAGGTGGCGGCTGGCAGTCGTTGTTCGACCGTGTGGCTTGGACCGCTCCCTCACCGGTAATGATCGCCACAGCCGTCTTGGTGCTGATGGGTCTTGTGACAACGTATCTCAATCGTCGCCGAGTGGACTTGGGACTGTTGTTCGCGGTCGCCTTGGTCTGTCTGTTCGGAGCGATGAGCTGGGAAGACTTCGCACCGGCACTCGTGGCTTTGTGCGTGTTGTCGTCGCTCAACGGGCAAGATTGGTATCGAGACCATTGTCGTCAGGAGTACTCAATCGCGACCAGCGAAGTGCTGTTCTCGCGAGCCGGTCGTGCGGTCACGGTCATCGCGTTTGGAGCGTTGGCTTACTTCGCAATCAGTGGTCGCTTAATGGGACGCGATGGTCCGCGAGTCGGCTTTGGTTGGACTCCTCAGTTAGCGGCCACCATCGCGGGAGCGGTTGACGAACTTCAAGACTTCGAGAACGCGCGGCTTTTCCAATTCCGACTCGATCAAGGTGACGTCGTCATTTGGGCTGGTCGCAAAGTGTTCTTTGATAGTCGAGTCGCGTTGTATGCCCGCGGCGGCGAAAACGTGTTGAACCTGCAAGATGAAGCACGCAATTCACTGCGACCGGTTGGTCGTCGAGCCCCCGCTGGTGCGGGTATGGCCGCGCCCACAAATGCGCTCAATGCACTCGAAGACGACTCGAAGCAGAGCGCTGGTCGAGAAGTCTTGAAGCGGTTTGAAGTCACGCATCTTACACCTCGCTTGTGGGGACAGACTCCCGGCTACGGCGCCTTGGTCGATGTGATTCAGTCACCGGATTGGCGCCTCGAACGCTTAGGTGCCACGTGCGCTATCTTCGGACGTAAGCCGGTCGTTGTCGAAAAGTCCCGGGCTTCAGGTATCGACTTTGCCAAGCTGGCGTTCCGTGATTGCAAGCCGTCTGTTGTTAATCCGGCGCGCATCACATGGCCTCAGCCTCAGACGGGTTATCAGAGATTCTTGTCGTTGAAGGGCACACCGGTTTCGAACTTCGGCCAACGCGCTCGGCATTACATCGAGCTCCTGCAGACCGACCAAAATGGTCACATGCAACTCTCGGCGTTGCAGGCATTGGGCATGTGCTTCCTCGCCATTCGCGATGCACAGGCCGCTGTCTTCGAGGACAACAGCAACGTGTCGGCCTACATCACCTTGGCTGATGCCTACAACGTGTTGGAGTTGCTGGAGTCTCGGATCTATGCCGCAGGTGGACGACCACCAGCAGCTCCGCAGCGGCTCTATCAAAGCACTGCAGCCTTGCAGCAAGCCTTGGTGCTCGAACCCAACAACTTGGGACTGCGCGGCGTCTTGGTCGAGAAGTATCGCGCGATGAATCGTGTCGACGCGATGTATGGCGAAGTTCAAAAGCTGATGGCTCTCTACAAAGACAAGCCTACGCTCACGAAGGACGACATCGCCGTGCTCGCCCGGTTGCGCGAATACAACACGCAGCTTGGGCCAGCGATGGAACGCATGGAGAAAGCTGTCTCCGAAGCGCAAGACAAGAACACTGATCCCCTCGCTTTGTCGACCTTCGCCGTTCAACAAGGCTTTGTGGTCAAAGCGCTGGAGATCTTGGAAGCGGACAAGCTCAAGCTCGCGGGCAACATGCAAGTTCACTTACAGATGGCGATGTTGATGTCGGAGGTGGGGCGGTTGGATGAGTCCAACACGTTGTTCGAGAGCTTCGATGAAATGGGCGGCGGTGAGGAGCCGGTCTTTGGTGCGTGGCAGGTGCAAGCTGCTTTTGTGGCGATGGCCCGAGGCGACTACGACCGTGCGGTGGCTTGGGGGCAGAAGCATCGCAAGTCCCTCACTCGAACATCATTCGAAGCCTTGCTCGGCACAGCTCCGTTTAAGTCATTCGATAGCCCGCTGATCGGAACAAAGACGGTCTGGCCGACCGCGCATCTCGCCGCCAGCGATCAAGTGTTGTTCAACATCTCGGACCAGTCGGCCATGCTCACTTGGATGATGGCGAACGCGCATATGGAGATTGGTCGTTGTGCCGACGCCACACGCGAGATCAAGACCTTGCTGACGAACCATCCTCACAGCAATTACTCCACGCTGGCGAGTGTCTACCTACAAATGCTGACCGACGAACCGCTCAGCATTTCCATCCCCGGCGAACGCGTTCCCATCCTCTTCGAAGACGGCACCGGCGACAGCGAGAAGGATGCCAAGTAACTGCCGCCGAATCGATTGTCACAAATCGTACAACGGCGACGACCAACACAGACGAAGCGCACTCAGGACTTCAACGCTTCGTTTCCGTTGTGCCTGAGTCGGCCTCCGTCGCGAGATCAGCGCGGCGATAGATCGCCCATTCCCAACCAGAGAGGCCCGCATAGGGCACGACTCGCTTCAAGCGATACTCCGTTTGGCGGTTCGGTGAGATTTGCTGGGCGAACTCTGTTCCCTCCTCAATTCGATGTGCGATGAACCAGTCTTGGCCATTTGGTGGCCAATGCTGACCGTCGAAGTAAACGATACGTCGCTCGAAGAATTGCTGGTGAAAGCTCAAGAGCATCTGATTGCGAAAGTCATGATCGCTTCCGACAAACAGGGGGCCGGAACCGGATTGCTCAAACATCCAAGCCAATGTCGCTCGATAGTTTCCGCGTCCCAATCTTGCGAGCCGTTCGACGTGCCACAGATTGCCGCTGACAATTAGCACCAGCAGGCAGGCCGAGATCCCTCGCCATCGACCCGATCGCTGCCAGACTTCGGCCAACATCAAGCCCAGTGCGAGCGTTGCAAACGCTTGTGAGATCACGAAGTAACGAGGGTAGATTTCGCTGCGATTCACAACGATCAACAGCAATGCTGGCATGACAAAGATGATGAGCGTGAAGAACACCCAACGACGATCTCTGGTGCCTGCGATTTTCCAAATTGCGAGGACCACCAGCAGCAATGCGAGCAGCGCTTGCAGTGTCATCGGCCAGCCCGAGTACGGCCCGCCGACAGTCAGCGACAACGTCTGAGACAGGACATCGGCCAACGGATCAATCGGGCCGCCGCCATTTACCATGTGCCGCACGTTGATCGCATACAGCCACCCGCCGAAGGCTATTGGTAACAAGTGGCATCGGAATCCTGAGGCAATCCAATGTCGCAGATGTTGTCGTTGGGGCCATGTGTGGATCAGCCACCAAATTCCGAGTGATCCATACGCGTAGACGAACATGGGCTGTGCGAGAATGCCGAGTACGCTGACAATCGCAAACGCTCCGTCACGTCGAGTGCTTGGCTGAAGCGTGCTGCGCTCAAGCAACCAGAACCCGATCAATGAAAAGCATACGACGGCTCCATAGCCTCGCGCTTCCGAGCTGTAATGCACCTGCAAGTAAGATGTCGCCATCAGTAGCGAGCAAACACAGCCTGCGGTCTTGCTTTGTCGGTTTCCAATCAACCCCGCAACAGCAACGCTCAACGTCCCGGTAACAACACTGCCAAGGCGATACGACAAGACGCCGGCATTCGGTCCAAGCCAATAGATCCACAGCGTGTTGAGGAAGTGGTTGTTCTCGTCTCGAATGCGAAATAGCACATCGCTGGCCGACTCCATTTGCAGAGTCGTCATCCATGTCCAAATCTCGTCCAGCCAAAAGTCATTGCTTGCCGCGACGACTCGCAGACCAAACGCAACCACGACAATCGCGCTGATTGCTCGATAGCGAGTCAAGAGTCCAAGCAACGACCGGCGACCCTCCACACTTAATCTCCCTAAACCGAATCCGAAGTCGCGTCTCACATCGATCTCACCGGCTCAGTCTTCGCGACGCGACTCGTTCCAATGCACTACATGAGAAGCCACAGTCGGCATGCTCTTGCTTGCCGTCAGACCGCCGTTCGTAGTGACCCGATTCCTCGGGTCATGTAGCAAACCGTATTGCGATGTCGATCGATCGCGAATTGAGGGACGGGAAGCAGAAGAGTCTCGACTACACGGATCTCACTTCAGCTCAACGACCATATTCTTAAACCGCACCTCTGTCGCTCCGCCGGAGTGCAGTTGCAGGCCGATTAAGCCTGACCTTGCTCCCGGTTCATCGTTGAGGTCGACGCACAGTTGGCCGTTGAGATAGGTCCGGATGCGCGGGCCGATCGCTTCGACTTCGTAGCGGTTCCACTCGCCGGGCTTCAGGTGTTGCTCGCCGGACTTGTCCCAGAGCAACGCGCGGCCGTGCTCTTCGTAGAGCTTGCCCCACCAGCCGGGGCCGATGTCGGCTTGATAGCCCTTCATGTGTCCGTCGGCTTGAACTTCGCTGCGGAACTGAATGCCGCTGTTGCCCTCGTTCTTTACGAGCTTCACGTCGAGGCTCAATTTGAAGTCGCTCAGCATCAGCTCGCTCTTCAGGAACTCGTTGTGCTTTAAGCCCGACGTGCGACCAATCAGCTCGCCGTTCTCGACCGACCACAAACTCAAGTCGCCGCTCCATCCCGTCAGATCTTTGCCGTTGAAGAATTGCTTGATCGTCTCCGGCGTCGCGGCGATCGGCGTTTGAGCAGGGCTTCCGAGATACGCGACGAGCGAACGCAACTCGCGCTCGGACATCGGCACGTATTGCGCATCCGGCATCAACGATTTCTCGCTGACGACGCGCTCTTCGATTTCGTTCTTTGGCACGACAACGGTTTCAGTCGCCGTCGCGAGCGTCAGCGATTGAGTGTCTTCGGCCTTAATGAGCCCCGTCAGAACGCGGCCTGACTTCAGCTCGATGATGTGAGCTTGATAGTCCTTACCGACGAGCGCACTCGGATCGACGATGTTCGCCAGCAGGTAATCCAAATTACTGCGGTTCGAGCCCGTGATGTCGGGACCGATCTTCTGCCCGACTCCGAAAAGTGTGTGACAGTTTTGACACGTCTTCGCGAAGACCGCGCGACCAAGCGCGACATCAGCTCGATTCTCGGCTTTCGGCTTCGAGGTCAGCAGCTTCTTGAGCCGCTCGATTTCTTGAGCTTTCTCTTCAGGAGTCTCGCGCACCGCGCCCCACACTTTGCCGATCCGCTCATTGAGCGACGGCTGCTTCAAGTTACGAAGCTGAGTGATGAGATCCGCCGTCAACGCCGCTGACGGCAACTTCTTTTGCTCGACGGCTGCCAGCAGCGCGTCGGCATAAGCCGGTCGCGAACACAACGTCGCGAGGGCATCGCGTTTGAGATCCGAACTCATTGTCTCGAACGCGCCGAGCAACACCGCCGGAGTCTTCGCATCGTCATAAGCCGCGAGTGCTCGCACGGCAGCGCCGCCGAGCGTTGCATCATTCACAAGAGCTTGCAGTGACGGTGCCAAGTTCGAGGCGTTGATTTTCACGAGAGCATTGATGGCATCGAGCCGAGCAGCGGGCGCGGCCTTGTTGTCGTTGAGGACTCGGCGCTGAGCTTCAACCGCTTGCGGATCTCCAAACGTGATCGCGAGCGACATCGCTTGCGAACGCACGTCGGCATCGGGACTCGCGACGATTGCCGCAAACGCCGCCGACCATGACTTCGGCATCTCGACTTTGCGACGACCCTTCAGTCCTTCATTGATCTCGCGGAGCACTTGCAGTTGCTCGGCAGGCTTTGCGTCCTGCGTCAGCGTTCGCTCAATGAGCTTGTCGATGATTGGCGTCTCGCCCGTTTGAGCTAGGCGACGGATCAAGAACGCGCGGACGGTCGGCACCTTCGCAGCGGCGAGTACTTCGATCGCTTCATCCAATCGCTCGGCAACGAGCGACTCAGACGCATACCAATAGAGCAGCGGCAAGTTGTGATCGTCGGCGTCCTCAGCATGCGCGACGAGCGCCTTGATGATGCCTGCTCGATCCTTGAGTGGCAGCCGCAGCGCGACGCTTGCGAGATACTTGCGAACGATCGGCGAATCATCGGTCTGAGCGAGTTCGACAAAGCGATTCAAAATCCCCGGAGCTGCTGTGCCCGGTTCGCAATGCAGTTGAATGGCCCATGCTCGCACGAACGGACTCTTGGCATTGAGCGCCGCCGACAGCAGCGCCTTCTTCAACCCGCCCGTCACATGCAGCGCCCATAATCCGCGCAACTGCCGCGTCTCGTCCGCGTGCTCATAAGCAATCGGCGACAGAGCCGCATGCACCTTCTTCATAACATCACTCGTCGGCCCCGGCGGTTGAGCAGCCGCTCGCTCGTGCAAGATGCGGCGAGCATGTCGGACGTACCAGTCATTCGAGTGCAACTGCAGCGCGATGAGTTGCTCGTTGGTTGCGGTTTTGAGGTCGCCCCCGAAGTCTTTGAGTGAGCGAGATTCAGTTCCCCTCGCCCCTCTCCCCGCAGGGGAGACGGGAGAAGTTGAGTTCGAGGGCGCGGTGTTCGCTGCGACCTTCTCATTCCCCACGTAACTCACTTTGAAAACCCGCCCGTTAGTGCGGTCGTGCCCGGCGGTGTTGCCGTGATGGCATTGGTTCTTGTCGTACCAGTCGATCATGTAGACTGACCCATCCGGCCCGTAGGTCAGATAGAGGATCTGCGACCAAGCATCGTTCGCCATCAAGAAGTCCGGTGCACGATCTCCGGCATATCCCGATCCGCTCGCCTTCAATTGATCCTGATTGAGACGCGCTCCATGAATGTTGTTCATAAAGATCTGATCGCGGTACTTGTCAGGAAAACTACCCCCCAGATAGATCATCGCTCCGGCATGGGCATGTCCGCCGCCTGCCGAATCCGACCGACCGTTGCCTCCGTGCGGAGTGCCTCCGACATAGTGTCGATGCACGGCAATAGTCTTGATGTCGTCGTAGGTGAAGGGGTTGAAGTGCGGCCCGGCTTGCCGTTGATAGCGTGCATTTTGAATGACATGCCATAGATGCGGAATCACGCACGCCGTCAAGAACGCTTGCCCGCGATCGTTGAAGTCGACGCCCCACGGATTACTGGTGCCGTGCGCAAAGACCTCGAATTGATGCTTAACGGGATGATAGCGCCAAATGCCCGCGTTGATCTTTTGACGTTGCTCATCGGTCGCACCGGGCTTGCCGACATTCGAATGAGTGAAGACGCCATGACAACCATAGAGCCAACCATCCGGTCCCCAGATGAATGAGTTGAGCGTCTCGTGCGTGTCCTGCTGGCCCCAGCCGTCGAGCAAGACTTGAGGCCCCGCATCTGGCACGTCATCGCCGTTCTTGTCGGGAATGAAGAGGAAGTTTGGAGCCGCTCCGACCCACACTCCGCCGAAACCGACTTCCAGCCCGCTCACCAAATTCAGCTTGTCGATGAACACCTTGCGTTTGTCGAAGCGGCCATCGTTATCGGTGTCTTCAAGAATGATGATGCGATCTTTGGCTTGATCGTCCGGCACGCGAGCCGGGTACGAATACGCCTCGGCCACCCACAGCCGGCCTTTGTCATCAATTGCCATTGCGATCGGCTGCACGACATCGGGCTCACCGGCAAACAGCGTCACTTTGAAGCCGGGCGGAACGGTCATCGCCTTCGCGGCTTCCTCAGGACTGAGCCCCGCGAATTTGTATTGATCCGCCGGAGTCGTCGGCTGCCCCTTCGCCGGCCCGAGTTGCTTGAGGCCCTCTTTGACTGGCTTGAACTCGTCTTTGAACTCCGGTCGTTTTGAATACAGCTTGAAGTCGTCGAAGTTCAGATGAGCCCAATGGCCCTGCTGCTGATCGACAATCCGAATGAAGATCTCTTTGCCCAACTGAGCTGACAGATCGACAACGCAGGGCCGCAAGTCCTCTTTGCAGTCATGAGAGTCTTGAAAGATCTGGGGTTCAAACACGGTGGTGCGAAAAATTACCTCGTCGTTGTCCGCGCGGACGAGTTCCACTCGGCAGTTGTCGTAAGCCCCGCCCGCGACTCGGAAGGCGGCGTAGGGTTGAGTGACTCGAAACGGCTTCGAAGTGAGCGTCCCCATTCCGGCGTCTTGCACGACTTCATAGCCGCCGATCCAGAACTTGCCTTCATGGCGGCTGTAAGATTCCCTACGTCGCTTATGGACGAGATCACCTTCGACCGGCTGCTTATTAAAAGCGTTCCCGGTCGCGGTCCAGTCGCTGAGGTCACCGGTTTCGAAGTCCGTGTTGAGCGAATTGCCATCGCGGCCCTTTGGCAGTTCGCCGACGACATTGTTCGCAGCATGCGCCGTTCCCGGCGCGTCAGCTTTTTTTGATGGGGGTTCCTTATTGGCTGAACCCGCTGCTGTTCCTGTTGGCGAAGCTCCATCCTGCGCGGCGGCAGAAGCTCGGAGAGGCTCGAACATGACCTTTGGCTGAGCCTTTTCCCACTCTTCCTTCGAGACCTTCTTCGTTTCGTGCAGATGAATGAAGGTGCCTTTCTTATTACCCACCACAATGTCGGGCAGCTTGTCGCCGTTGAGATCCCCGACCACGACCTGCGTGCCGACTCCCGAATCGTCGTCCACAAACTGAGGCACCCAATCAACGCTCTTGTCGGCGTTCCTCGCGAGCTTGAACCAATACACGACCGACGGTGCATCGGGCTCGGCATCGCCCTTCGGACCATGCGCCCAAAACCGCTTGCCGGTGACGATGTCCTTCAGCCCATCGCCGTCCATGTCGACCAACTCGACCGCATGCAGTTGCGCGAATTTTAGTCCGTACCGATTCTGCTTCGGCTCCTGCCCCATGATGAGGTTCTGCTTGAAGCGAATTTCTTTCGTCGTCTTCACCGAGCCGTCGTCATTCTTTGACGGCACATCGACTCGATACTGCTGAAACCAAGCCAGCCCAAAGCCATGTGCCTGCAAGCTCGTGACGACATCATTGAGACCATCGCCATCAACGTCGTAGACATGCATCTGAGCCCCGTTGCCCCACTGCTCGGGATGATGCTTCCACTCGGGATCACCTTCGAGCGACGCCGGCTGCTCCCACCAACCGCTGCCGAGCAAGAAGTCGCTGCGACCATCTCCATTCACATCGCCAAAGCCGAGCCCATGCGTGAAACGTTGCCACGGTCCCTTCGCCGAGATCTTATGAAAGGTCCACGGCTTCGTTGGATCGGCCCAATCGGGGCTGACATACCCCAAGAACCCGCCCGCATGGCAGATGATCTCGGGCTTCCCATCGCCGGTGATGTCGCCCCACTGAGGCGACTCATTATCGACAGTCTCAAACACCTTATGCCGAGTCCACCGCCCGCCCTTGTCCTGCGGGTTCTGGTACCAAGACGCATCTTGACCGGGAAAGCCATAGATCAAGACGTCGGTCCAGCCGTCGTTATTGAAGTCATGCGTGAAGGCGAAGAAGTTGTCTGAGTAAGTATTCTTACTCCCCAGCCCGCCCTCAAAGCCGGGGATGACTTCTTCTTTCCCATCAGCCCCGACCTTCTTGAAGGTCATCTTCGGCTCATAGATCTCATGCTTCGTTTTGAAGTCGGGAGCCTGATACCAGTACGGCCCACTCACGACATCCATCTTGCCATCGCGATTGAAGTCGCCGAACGAAGCCCCCTCGCTCCAGAAATGAATGCTGAGCTGCTGCTTCGAAAACGAATGCAACAAAAACTCCTCAGCCCGAGCCGCAGCCGGAACAAGCCCAATCGCCATCGAGAACAAAAGCAGCCAACACGAACGCGCCATAGTCGCCCCCTTTTTGAGAGTGGAATAACTACAGCGAGTCTGGCGGATGTGTCCCAAGTGCGACAGCGTGCGGCGTTTGTCAGCGTTCCTCTGAAACGGAACTCAGCCGATCATTGGCCCGACTCCGGGCGATTCACTCGCAGCAATTCACATGCGAGATCCTTCTTCTTGATGAGCACTTCATGAATTCGCTGTGCCTGACGACTGAAGTCTGGATCGAACGTGCAAACCACAATTCCTGAGTGATTCGGACTTGCTTGATGCAGCCGGATGAAGTGCTTGCGATTCAGAGTCAAGACGGCGCGATTCAGGCTGACGGCATACTTTAAGACGTCCTCGTCAGAGATTGATTGGTCCGCCTTGCCAGCTTCTAGGACGGTTAAAACATCATGGCCGAGCCGCCGAAGTTCTTCGACAACAGGAATTGGAAAGTTCTCATTCGAGTAGAGTGCCGCCACGACTATGCCGCCTCGTTTTCACGGATTTGCTGATCGATTTCTTGACCGTGCGACCACACAAAGGCCCATGCTTGTGCGAGATCTTCGGCTCGCAATGTGGGATAGCTACGCAACAGGTCGGCACCATTCAAACCGAGCCGTCGAGCTTGCTCCAATACCCAGACTGGGATTCGAGTCCGAACAATGCACGGCTCGCCGCCGCAAACGTTTGGATGGGATTCAATGCCGGGAAAGCTATCGGCCAGCTCGCTAATGAGGCGTTGCGCCAACAAAGCCTTTTCACTTCGAGAAAGTTTCGGAAGTAGGCGTTCGGCTTCTTGTAGAACCGTCATGGAACATTCCTCAAAAGACTTCATCGCGACCTGATTCACCTAAGCCTGTCATTGCAGAAGTATCGGTCGCTTCGCGTTCTTCTTGGTAGTGCTCGCCTCATCGTAGTCGCCGATCGCTCAATCATTAACTCGGTCCATATCCGTGGCGACAAGTGCTGAATTGAACCGGCGAATGAAAGGCGACTTCTGACTCAGTGATTCGAAACAACTGATAGGCTCGACCTCGGAAAACAGCGAACTGATCAAAGCCTCGTGGGTAGATCGGGGAGATCAAACCGGCTCCAAACGGAAATCGCTCTGAGAGCTTTTGAAACGACTCAACGACCGAAGCGACGGGCGCGATGTCGCCATAGAAGACGTAGAAGTCGTCCCACGCATAGGTTTGCCCAATCGTTATCGACTGAGGCTCGAACAAGTCACCAACTGAAGCGAACTCGGGCTTTTGACGACGGAGATAGAACCAACCGGCAACAGGAAGCTCGACTGAGCTTGAAGGCTCAAATGTTGAATACTGACTGAGGAAGTCGGACAGCCCATTGGTGGAGTAGCTGATTGCACGACAGAAACTGAAATGGTCGCGCAGACCATCGTTTGGCAGGGTGAGAAGTGATTCCTGTCGCAAGTTGATTTCGCTCAGCTCGTCGCGCAGCCAATAGCCCCGATCAAATCCCAGGCCAACATCACAGCAGTCGGCACACATTGAGACGAATCCTCGAGAACTTCGAAGAGTCGGCAAATGGTCAATGAATTGTTTGACCGCATAAAACGCCAACGACTTTCCATCTGCTGACCAATGGTAAAAGCGACCTTTATTCCCAGTTACGTGCCATCCCTCTTGATGATCTTCGTCGAGTTCGAATTGATCTTCATTGGCGACATACAACCAGGCTCGCGTCTGATATTCCAATCCCATTCAATCACACTCCACACGTTCATTTCTGAGGCAGCCAGATGTCGTCTGACGCTCAACTCGACGTCGAGGATTGCCAACCTCTCGACAGGGTTCGGTTAATTGTCTCGCAGTTGCTCGTCGAGTTCGTTTGCCACTGATGACAACGCAGCATTCCGTTCCCCAATATGTGGCACCGCGATGTATCGCGAAAGAAAAGTCCGACTGCTTCGTTGGCCAATTCGATTCAGTCGGCAATGTGTCCGGCTAGCACTTAAAGCAAAGTTCAAGATCAGAGGATTGCCCGATGATTCATTCGCCCCGGCCGCTTTATGGCAGACTGGTGTTTGGACTGACTTTGGTGGCAGCGCTTTCGATTGGCGGTGAAGGTTGGCTTGCGGGGCAGGTTACTAAGCCCAAGGCCAAGGCTCCGGCGGCAACGGCTAATGAGGAGCTGTCGAAATACCTTCGTCCGCTCGCTGGGAATGATTCACCGATTGAAGTCGGCAAGACGGTCAGTTTGGAACTGGCGAATGGCAAGACTTTGACAATGGTCGAAGTGACCGATGCGTTGCTGGATAAGGGCAACGAGACGCTCAAGTTCCTGACGGTGGCCGAAGCTGGTGGAAAGAAGAAGCAGAAGTTTGCGGCCAATCTCATCTCGCGCTTGCAAGGCGATCAGACCGAATACGAACTCGTCCTCGATCCGGCCAAACGCGGTTATGTCTTGATTGATGTCACAGCCCGAGACGCCGACGTCAACGAGCAACTCAAGACGATGAATCATCGACTTTGGCCCGCACAGACCGATGACGAACGCGCGAAGACGATTGACGACTACAAGAGTTTCCTGAAGCGCGTGCAGTCGAGTTCTCAGGCTCCGCTCTTCGTCCATGAAACGCAGTTCTTCCTTTTCATGACCGACCTGCCCGCGAATCAAGTCGCACCGTATGTCGCGAACCTCGATCGGATGTACGCCAAGCTGTGTGAGCTTCTGGGGCTGTCCAAGACCAAAAACCTCTTTCTGGGCAAGTGCATCATCGTCGCGTTCAACACCGAAGAATCGTTCTTGGCCTTTGAAGAGAAGTTCCTCGATAACCCGAATGCGAAAGGGGCCGGTGGGTTAGCTCATGGTTCGAGTGACGGGCGAGCGATCATTTCCTGTTTCCGGGGCAGCAACCCACCACCGAATTTCGGTGGCTTGATGGTTCACGAAACGACGCACGGAGTGATGCATCGAGTTCGGTCGACAATGGACCTTCCGAAATGGATTGGCGAAGGGCTTGCTGAATGGATGAGGTACGCGGTCGTACCGATCGCTAGCGATCTTGAGCGTCAGAAGAAGTCGGTGCAGCGCGTTCAACAAACGGGCAACCTCGGCGGAAACTTCTTCGAGAAGCATGCCAAGTTGGAGTCATGGCAATACGACATGGGTTGGCACTTCGTGAATTACCTGATTCAGCTCGACCCCGCTCGATTCCGGGCCTTCATGATGTATCAGAAGGAAGGCGACACTCCTGACGAAGCGATGGGACGCAGCTACGGCTCCACGTTGCCTGAGATGCTGGCCCAATACGGCCGTTCGATCGGTGTCCCGAACCTTCGGCCATAACAGACAACGACGGGAACTCAGTCGGAATCAGACGAAGCCGCTGAACGAACTGCGCGGCGAGTGTTGGATTTATGACCACGAAGCTACGAGCATCAGCCGTCACTGTCGGACTCGTTTGCCTGACAGTGACGGCTACTTGAGCAAGGAAGAGTTCTCGCTGCGTCAGCTCCGCACGACGGTCTCGTGCAGGTTCATGATGACGCGAGCGATGTTGGTCCATGTGGCGAGTTCGGCTGGGTTCATGCCGTTGGGCATTGGAGCAATGCCGACTTTCAAGATTGCCTCGGCGGCCTTTGGGTCAGCCGTGTATTGGGCCGACAACTTGTCGACAAGCTTTGAGAGCTGCTCGCTTTCTTGCGGACGCGGGTCTCGGGCGAGTGCTTTGCGGAACGCGAACTTCAGACGCGATGCCGAGTCCGCTCCGCCACTTTGCACGATGGACGCAGCGAAGGTTCGAGCTGCTTCGACATAGCTCGGATCATTCAGCAGCACCAGCGCTTGTTGCGGAATGTTGGATCGAGGTCGATCGGCTGCGCACTCCTCACGAGTCGGAGCATCGAAGGCCAACATGCTCGGATGCACGAACGAGCGTTGCCACCAGGTGTAGAGACCTCGGCGGTATTGATTCTCGTTCTGATCTGCCTGCCATGTGCGTGTCGGGAAATTCAAATTCTCCCAATAGCCATCGGGCTGATACGGCTTCACGCTCGGTCCGCCAATCTTGGGAATCAGCAGGCCGCTGATCGCCAAGGCGTTGTCTCGGACGAGTTCGGCATCGAGTCGATAACGGCTTTGTCGAGTAAGCTCACGGTTTTCGGGATCGCGTTGCAGTTGTTCCTTCGAGGTCGTGGAGACTTGTTTGTAGGTGTTGCTCATCACCATCAGTCGAACCATGTGCTTAATATTCCAGCCACTGTCGATGAACTCGACGGCCAGCCAATCGAGCAACTCTGGATTAACGGGCGGCTCACCTTGAGCACCGAAGTCGTCGGACGTCTTTGACAAGCCAACTCCGAAGAATTGCTTCCACAGTCGGTTCACGAAGACGCGTGCGGTGAGAGGGTTGTCGCGAGCCGTGACCCACTGCGCAAGATCGAGTCGATTCAGTCTCTTTCCTTGTACGGCAGGTGTCGCGCTGTCGGGAGCTTTGAGATTCGCAGTTGTTAGGAACGCGGGCAGCGCGGGTTGCATGATCGGCCCGCTTTCGTCCATCCAGTTCCCGCGCGGCAGAATGCGGACCGTGCGAGGATTGCCTGCCACCGAGACGATGCACTTGGGGAACGACGCTTCGAAATCGGTAGCGGCTTTCTTGGCGGCGTCTCTGCGGCTGCGGAGATCGGCAAGTTCTGGGCCAACATTCTTGAAGAGTGCGAAGAGCTTGTCGCTTTGAGCAGGCTGCCGTTTGTCAGTGGGAATGTTGAGGAGGTCGACAAGCTCTTTGGTGAGAGCGCTCGAACCAAGGGGAGCTTGCAGAGCTTCCGACTTAGATGTGGTTGAAACTCGGAACTTGCCCAGCGTGTGGCTGCCTTGCCCGTGCTGTTGTTTTAATTCCACTTGAAGAGCGTCGCCCAAATCCATGCTGATCGGTTCGGCCAAGGTCAGCAGCAATTGCTGAGGCTTGCCGACTTCCGGCAGGATCGCCCAACCCCACTGAGCACCTTTCTCATCAGCGTCGATGGTCGAGGCTGCATTCCAAGCCTTGTAAGGATTGGCTTCCGCAATCCCGGTTTGTTCGATCGATGCGCGAGCGGCCGTGAACTTGATGGCTTGAGTCTTACCGTCGGCGCGACGCACTTGAGCAACCACTTCGGTCAGGACGAAGTTGCCGTTGCCGGCTCGACCTGGTCCTTGAGCGGGCAAAGAACCATCAGGGAGAACTTCGATTCTCAGCCCGACGACGTTCTTCAATTCGCCAGTGATGTCGAGCTTGTAGTCGTCCTTATCAGGCTTTGGTCCGCTGACGAGGATCGAGTTATCGCCTTGCAGAGTCAGCTTGGCCTTGCCGGTTGATTCCAGCTTGATTGGCTTGAGCTGAGTCCAATTCGCTTCTTGATTGGCGAGCTGAGCTTGTTGTTCTTGCCACTTGGCGAACGCTTCCGCGAGCTGCGGTTGCGGCGCATTGAATTGTGCTTCGAGGTCAGCCGCAGCCTTTTGCAACTTGGCTAACTCTGCAGTTTGCTCGAGCGTGGGAACCGGCATGCCCGGCTCGCGACCACCGATGATCGCTTCTTGAATGTCCGCGAAGAACGCACCCAACGAATAGAAGTCGCGCTGAGTGCTTGGGTCGAACTTATGGTCGTGACATTGGCAACAACCAATCGTCTGACCGAGCCAGACCGTTCCGAGTGCTCGGACTCGGTCAGTGAGGTAACGGGCTTCATAGTCCTTGGCTTGAGCGCCACCTTCTTCCGTCGTGAGCAAGAGCCGATTGAAGGCCGAGCCTACCTTCGTCTCAACCGTCGGATTGGGCAGCAGATCGCCAGCCAACTGCTCGACGGTGAATTGATCGAAAGGCTTGTTCTCGTTGAAGGCGCGAATGACATAGTCGCGATACGGGAAGATGTTTCGCGGGTTGTCCGAGTGATAGCCAATCGTGTCTGCAAACCGGACCGCGTCGAGCCAACCAATCGCCATTCGCTCGCCGTAGTGCGGAGACGCGATCAACTTCTCGAAGTAGTTCTTGTAGGCATCGGGCGACTGGTCAGCGACGAAGGCATCGACGTCCTCGGTCTTGGGCGGGAGACCAACCAGATCGAAGCTGAGTCGTCGCGCGAGAGTGCGTCGATCGGCCTCGACGGAAGGTGAGAGGCCCAGCTTCTTGAGTCGCTGTTGCACGAGGAAATCAACAGGCTGGACTCCCGCTGGAACGCTTAACTTCTTGGGAGTCTGATAGGCCCAGTGCCCCTGATACTCGGCGCCGCTTGTGATCCACTTCTTAAGCAGATCCTTTTGAGCGGCAGTGAGTCGCTTGGGCGAATCCTTGGGCGGCATGACTTGCTCAGGATCGTCGCTGAGAATGCGTTGGATGAGCTTACTCATCTCTGGCTTGCCGGGCGTAATCGCTTTGGAGCCGAGTGCGTCTTCTCGAATATCCAATCGCAAGTCACCCTTGCGATGATTGGCATCGGGGCCATGACAGGCGAAGCAATTGTCAGACAGGATGGGCCTGATATCTCGATTGAAGTCGATGTCATCCGCAGCCTGAGCCGATGGGCCAATCGCACTGGCCGCGAGACAGGAGCTAACACACAGACGGACGAAGTATTGGCGTGGTGTCATGATTGTGCTTCTGTTGGAAGGAGTCATGGCGGGGATGGAGCAGAGTCGCTTGGCAAGTCCGGTCGCAGTTGAGCGGCGCCGTATGAGGCCGTCACTCATGCTACCAATCGATAGATCGCTCACCATCGTAGGTCGTTGGTCTGAATTCGAAAGCTGTCGGAAGGGCGGACTGATTTGTTGCGGGCGGGGCGATACTGTCCGATCTCGAGTCACAGCATGCGACGCAGCGCTCGGCGATGTGCTTGTGACGGATGGTCGTTCGCGGGTCAGACAATGCTGATGGGCAACGTTCTGGGAATTGATGATGGCTGAACCAACTTCAGTGGTGATTGAGTTAGAGAGTAAGCCTTGCCCGTTATGCAATTCGACGCGCTCTCGTGCCTATCTCAAAAACAAAGACGTGCTCTGCGGGCTGCCGGGCGAGTTTCAGATCGTGCGGTGCTTGGACTGTAGCCATCTTTACATGGATCCCCGGCCCACGCCTGAGACGATCTTGAATTGCTACCCGGCTCATTAGGACCTCATGAAACGAGCGCTTCGAGTTCGTCATCCTCGACCACTTCATCACCTGCGCGGCGGCCTTGGTATCTCTCGCCGTTGGCGCGAGCCGTTCCTGGCTTGAGATCGCTGTATTACTGGCTGACGAAGACCTACGCCGACTTCATGCCGCCTTTGCCGAACCAAGGGGCCACTGCGGTTGAGTTGGGTTGCGCGACCGGTGCGTTCCTTGAGAAGTTACGAGCAGCCGGTTGGCAACCTCGCGGCATCGAGCCTGTGGCAACGGCGGCAGCAGAGGCACAGCGTCGAGGCTTCTCGATCCACGTGGGAATGTTGGAGTCTGCTCAATTGGAGAGCGACGCTTTTGACGCGGCCTTTGCGTGGATGGTGATCGAGCATCTGACCAATCCGCGCGAGACGTTGGTTGAGCTGCGGCGAACTCTCAAAACAGATGGCTGGTTGGTTTTCAGTGTGCCGAACGTGGCTTGTTGGGAGCCTTACGTCTCCGGGAAGTCGTGGATGGTTTGGGAGCTGCCACGTCACTTGCAGCACTTCACGCCTCGACGTCTGCGAAGTCTGCTGGCTGACTGCGGCTACGATCGCATCGACATCATTCATCAGCGGAACTTGCTCAACGTGGTTACCAGCGTGGGCATCGTGCTGACCCGCTGGTTTCCGCGCAGCCGGTCGGCTCAGCGCGTCTTGAATTGGGCGAATCATCGACGTTGTGGTGGCAGTTGATCTTGGCTCCGCTGGCCATCGTGTTGGCGTGGCTACATCAAGGCGGACGGCTGACCGTTGTGGCTCGGAAGCCAGCGACGAAGTCCTGAAAGTCGGCTTGTCATGACGGATGCCGCGAACTCGTAAAACGAACGAGGCACGGCCTTCATGAGAAAGACGTGCCTCGTTTCGAGATCAGACAAAGACAACCGCAGAGCAACGAACTCGCTCTTAGTGACTGCGGCGTTCCAGCAAGACAACCGACGTGTCGTCGTGACGCCCGCTGCCTTCGGTGAAGGCGTTCGAATCATCGAACAGAGCTTGCAGCAATTCGTCGATCGATTTCTCGGTGTTGCATCGCATCGTGTTCATGATGCCTTCAAAGCCGAACTGATGGTGCGCGTCCTTTTTGGCTTCGGGGAAGGCTTCTTCCAGTCCGTCGGTGAAGAGCAGCAGCCGACAGTCTTCGGGCAAGACATTGTGATAGGTCTCGTACTCGGCGAATTCCGTGACGGCCAAAGGCAGACCGCCGACATCTTTATCGCCCAGAGCTTCGACCGTGCCCTTCGAGAAGTCTTGAATGAATGGCGGCGGGTGTCCGGCTGAGGTCCACTGAATGACGCGCGTCTCGGGGTTGAAGATCGCATACAGCAGAGTGATGAAGCCGCCTTCCTCACTGACGATGGTTTGTTCGCAAAGTTGCTTGTTGATCTCGGTGACGAAATGCGCCGTGTCGGCGTAGCGCTGAGATCGAATCATGCGGACGAGCGTGTGCATCGTCATGATCGACATCGCGGCCTTCATACCGTGACCCGAGGCGTCGCCGACGAGTAACACAATGCTGTTATCCGGCAGCGTGAAGATGTCGTAGTAGTCTCCTCCGGCCATCGTGACAGCTTGACCGCCGACGACTCGAATCTGAGACGGCTCGTAGCGACCACGAATCTGATATCCCGACGGTGCTTCGATGTGCCGAGGAATGACGCTTTCTTGCAGCTTGCGAACGCTGTCGACTTCTTCTCGCAGCTTGGCTGCGAGTTGTTGTTCGCGAGCTGCTCGCACGGCATCAACGGTACTTTCGAGAATGGTCTGCAACATAAACATGTAGTCGCCCGCGCCGTCGCGGATGACGTAGCCGTTCATGCCGTTGGCCATGAAACGCACGATGCGGAAGACTTCTTGAGGCTGGCAAGCACCGACAATCGGAATGTCGAGCGACTCCATTCGCAGCTGCTGAAAGATGTCGTAGCCGTCATCAGCAGTGGGCATGTTGATGGCGAGCAACACCACATCGAATCGCTCTCCGCTGGTGATTTGCGCCTTGATGGCCTCGGGGCCGAGTGCCGTCACAACATCGCTGCCATCAACTCCGAGGTACATCGAGATCAAGTCGATCTCGGAGTCGTTGTCCCATCCGACGAGAATTCGCATTGCGGTTCCTTAGTTGCTGCGGCTGCGGCGATTGCGAGAGTGCATCCCTGCGTGCTCTGCATTGTGCGACCGAACTTCTCCACGATTGGCCCGATACAACTTTCAACGCGGGCAGGACGATAGCAATGGGAAATTGCCATTGCGACGAATCACAGACCGTGTTGCTTGGATCGAACCTGTCACGGACGATTCTCCGATGAAGAGTCGTTCGATTGTCGAGCCAACTGTTGGCTGCCCCTGCATTCGCATCGATCGCGATGACTCTGAAGCTAACACATCGAAGGCGTGCCGGTTCGACTTGCCGACTGATTCCCCATTCGAGTTTGGTGTTCTCGTTGGGCGAGTGTTGGAGCGATCTCATCGTGAGCTTGTCGTTCGAGTCGAGATCTCGCAGTCGCAGCGATACGTTGCGGAGAGACGTTTCATTCTTCTCAAAGGGGCACTCATGGTTCGCTATTGGATGTCTGTGTTGTTGCTGGCTGTTGGGCTTCAGGCGACGTCGGCTCAAGATGTCGCGGATTCCAAGGCTCGACCATTTCGACTCACATTGCCTCCGACGATTTATGCGGTGCCCGATGTCGACATGAGTCTGTACTTCGAGAACACCGTCTTGGTCGCGGACGGTCAGAAGGTCAGCTTCGAAGTGGAGTGTTCGCTGGGGAAGGTCGAACCGCGCCGTTGGACGATAAAGGCCACCGCTCAAGAAGTGGGGACGGTCCCGCTCAAGCTGAAGGTCAAAGACGAAGCAGGGAAGGTCGTTGAAGAAGCGCAGACTCACGTACGAGTTGTTCCCGGCAACTCAGGTCATGACAAAGACATTACGCTGCTCATTGTCGGAGACAGCCTGACTCATGCGTCGGCATATCCCAACGAGATCGCTCGCTTGCTATCACTGCCCAGCAATCCCAAGTGGCAGATGATCGGCACTCATCAGCCTGCAGGAGTTAAGCCGGGCGTGGTCCATGAAGGTTACGGAGGCTGGACGTGGGCAGCGTTCAATACGAAGTTCGATCCGAAGAATCCCGAGCCGGGCTATCGCGGCAGCAGCCCGTTTGTGTTTGGAGTCGGCGAGCCTCCCCAAGCCAAGCTCGATGTCGCGCGGTACTTCGCCGAGCGAACGGGCGGCAAGACTCCAAACTTCATCACCGTCATGTTGGGGATCAACGACTGCTTTGGATTCAATCCCGACGATGCCGTGAACCTCGATGTGCGAATTGATGGCGTCTTCAAAGAAGCCGACAAGCTGATTGCCGAGTTTCGTCGCGCAGCTCCCGAGGCTCAGATTGGTGTCTGTCTTACTACACCTGGCAACAGTCGCGATGCCGCGTTCTATGCCAACTACAAGGACCGCTATCCGCGCTGGGGCTGGCGTCGCATTCAACATCGCTTGGTCGAAAAGCAGTTACTGCACTTCCTGAAGCGCGACCACGAGAAGGTGTTTGTCATACCGACGCAGCTCAACTTGGATGCCACCGACGGCTACCCCGAGGACAACGGAGTGCATCCCAATGCTGCGGGCTATCAACAGATTGGAAAGACGATCTACGCCTGGTTGAAAGCTCGGATGGCGGGATAGGTCGCAGGCTTGATGCGGCTGACAACATCAAGCCTGTTGGTTCGACGAACAATCACGAACTGCTGAGTTTGCGGTAGAGGAATCCGCCAATTCCAACGGCGATCACCACGATTGCTCGCAGCGCTTTTCCGACGTTGCGTGAGGAGCCGTAAGTGGTCGATGTGCGATTGCCGTTTTCGTCTTCGACATAGTCGAACTGGGCGCTGCAGTGCGGGCATCGAGTTGCGGAGTTCGTGACTTCCTTGTTGCAGCGAGAACAGCGATAGACCGCGACAGTGTCGGATGACCCAAATGGAGTGGGACGATTTGTCGTTGATGGCGGCGGCGTTGGGGCTCGAGGCGCCGGCGCTGCAGCCGCATGCATGGGCGGCGTCGTTGGGTTGGTAGTGGGCGGCAAGCTCGTGGCAGGTGCAGGACTTGGCGGAGTGGCGTTGTGCCCTGGAATGCTGCCCGTGGTCGATGTTGTTGGAAACGTCGATCCGGGAATGCCAGACGGAGTTGCGGCATGACCGGCTGCTGGAAACGTTGGTGTGTTGGGAACGCCGGGCACAGATGGTGGCATCGCGCCGTGGCCTGCTGAGGGAATCGAGGGTGATCTGATTCCACCGGGGACAAATTGCGGGATGTTAATCTGCCCCAAGGCGGATGGCGGCACGCCCTGGCTTGGTTGAGGTGTTGGGTTCCCTGCTGGTTTGGTGTCTTCCGGCAGATGCTTTGCGGCGTCAGTGCCGAGCACTTGGCCGCGGATGTAGTCCTGATCGGTCTTCGAGAAGTTCTCGAAAGGGAACTCGGACTTATTGCCATCAATCGCCAGAACGACGGTCGCGCCGGGCTTCACTTCGATGAAGCGCGCCATCGACTTATTGCCGCGCGAGTCGATCCAATCGCGAGGAGGTTCTGCGGCCTTCAAATTCGAAGCGACGAGGGGATCGGACTTAGCTTGCTCCAGCACGTAGAGCTGGTCGTCTTTTGAAAGCGACCAGAAAGAAATCATCGAAGTCTTGTTGCGGACACGCAGATGAACCTTGTCACCTTGCACCTTTTGGAAAGTGCCGGTGTGACTTCGACCGTTGACCTCTCGAAAGGTCCGAATCTCGGCCTGAGCCAAGAGCGGTACGGACATCGCCACCAACAAGAACAACGCGCGAATGATCTTTTGCATTTGAGACTCTCAGTCGAGCCAACGCAGTCCTGCCACAAGTGCGACTGCTCGCGATAAAGAGACCTGCGCAAATCAAACATGCCCGAGTGATTCGCGACGGGGGCGGCAAACTAATAGTGAGAAGACTCGTGCAGAAAGTTGAAAGCTATGCGCAATGCTCATTTCAGAAGTCATTGACAACCAGAGCAGGACTACATGTCGTCATGCGAGTGACCCGACAGCCAGAGTCACAAGCTTGAACGGACTCTGCGACCTTCGAATGAGGTGGCGTTGAACTTCAGCAGACTGCGTTGAGCACATGAGATGAGTGAGTTTCAAACTCGTCTTGTCGCGATTTGAAGATTTGGGCTACTGATACGTTCCCTTCTTTTGATCGCTCTCCTCTGCGCGTTCGCAACTCCTGCCTCATCTCTTTTCGAGACTCTTGCGATGTCCCACCGCCATCTCGGCTTCTTGCGCATGCTGTTCGGCCTGCGACTGACATTCGCGGCCGTGCTGCTACTTGCCGGTTCGCTCGTTGGTTGTCAGTCGGTGCCGTTCATCCGCGGACAGTCGCCGGATGATGCTCCTAACATCGTCTCTCGGCCCGAGGAACCACCAGTCAAAGACGTCATTGAAGACATCTTGATTGAAGGCAATGTGACCATTGAAACCGGTGCGATCTTGGGTCTCATTAAGTCCCAACGCAGCCGACCAGCGGACGAGCGAGTCATCAAGGAAGACTTGCGAGCCTTGTATGCCACACGCTGGTTCTACAGCGTCGAACGTCGTTATCGCATGAGTGATCGTGGTCTGATTCTCGTCTTCCGAGTTGTGGAACGACCGGTCGTGAAGAGCGTCGAAGTCAAAGGCAACAACAAGGTCCGCACGAAGACGTTGTTGAAACAGATCAATATCGAGCCGGGCTCGCCGTATGACGTCTCCATGAACCGTTCTGCGGCGCGGGCGATCGAGCGTTACTACCACGAGAAGAAGTCCTGCCCGAACGCCAAAGTCACGTTGGAGTCAGGCGACGATACCAAGGATCGCGATGTCATCTTCTCGATTGATGAAGGCGATCGAACGATCGTTTCAGACGTTGAATTCGAGGGGAATGAAGCCTTCAGTGATGGAGTCTTGAAGACCAAGCTGAAGTCCAAGACGGCGTTCTTCGACATCTCGTTGTTCGGTGGCAAGTACGATGAATCGACATTGCCCGACGACCTGGTTTCGTTGAAGGACTATTACACCTCGCTGGGTTACTTCGACGTGAAGGTCAGCAAGGATGTGTCTGTGGCGAAGAACAACTTCCACATCATTCCCGAGAACCAATACATCCCGCGCGTCGATGCTCGCGCGACTTACTCCTACACGATCAGTGAAGGTCCGCGCTACACCGTTCGCAACATCCTGATGGAAGGCAACGAGATCTTCACGAACGAAGATCTGCTAGGTGGTTCGGAGCTGAATCCCGGCGACAAGTTCAATGCGCGGTTCCTCAACAAAGACGTGGAACGCATGCGCGAGAAGTACGGCAACCTCGGACGCTTGTTTGCGAAGGTCGAGCCGACTCCTAAGTTCATTCCCGGTGAGAAGGGCATCGTTGATATCGTCTACATGATCGACGAAGACCGACCCTACACGATTCGCAACATCGATGTGCATATCGCCGCGCCCGGTGGAGTGCCGCATACTCGCGAGCCCGTGGTGTTAAACCCGTTGTTGGTTGCTCCCGGAGATCTCGCCAATCCGCAGTTGATCGCTAAGAGCAAGTCTCGGCTGCGAGGTCAGATTTGGGACAACAACGGACCGAACGCGCCGCGTATCGACATCAGCAAGGTCGACGAGAAGAAGCCGACGAAGACTCACGGCAAAGTGGCTCGTGGCCAGAGCTACGACCACGAAGTCAATCGCGACTCAATTGAAACGCTCGACGCTGACGCTGATCGAGAAGAAGTGCATGTCATGCCGCGAGCTCGATCCGCTCAAGACTTTGAAACGATCATTCGCGGGCAAGATGCGATGGTCGCTCAGACCTCGCCGAGAAACTTTCTTTTCGAGAACAACAATGGCGGCGATCCCTATGGCAGTTTGGAAGGCCCGTATTCACGAGCCCTCGAACGTCCATCGGAAGTCGACATCGATGTGCATGTGACTGAGGCTCAAACCGGACGGCTGATGTTTGGCGCCGGTGTGAATAGCAATGCTGGTGTCGTCGGTCAGTTCACACTCGAAGAGAACAACTTCGACATCACTCGCATCCCCACCAGTTGGCGTGACTGGGTTGAAGGCACGGCCTTCCGAGGCGACGGACAACGCTTCCGGTTGGAAGCGATGCCAGGCCAAATCGTCAGCCGCTACATGGTGAGTTGGAATGATCCTTACTTCCTCGACACGGACTACAACTTCGGCGTTAGCGGCTTCTATTACCAACGGTTCTTGCCGGGTTGGGATGAAGAACGAGCGGGCGGACGTCTGACGCTCGGTAAGCAAATCGATAAGTGGTGGTCGATCACCGGAGCCCTGCGTGCCGAAAGCGTGACGCTCGACAACTTCGCCATTCCGAACGCCTCGCTGACTCCCATGATGAAGCAGGTCAAAGGCTCGAACGCACTGACCACCGCGCGTGTTTCGCTGACTCACGACACTCGCGACTCGTCGTTCTTCCCAACGGAAGGTCACTTTGTTGAAGCGGCATTCGAACAAGGTTTCGGCGAGTTCGTCTATCCGCGCATGGAACTACAGGGAACTCAATACTTCACGACTTATGAACGGCTCGACGGACAAGGTAAGCAAGTCTTGAGCGTGCATGGTGAAGTGGGTTGGTCTGATAACGGCACACCGCTCTTCGAACGGTTCTATGCCGGTGGCTATCAATCGTTCCGAGGCTTTGCATTCCGCGGCGTCAGCCCGCTGGATCAAGGCATTCGTATCGGCGGTGACGCGATGTATTTGGGCTCGGTCGAATACTCCGTGCCTCTGACTGCCGACGACATGATCAAGGCCGTGGCCTTCACGGACTTTGGCTCGGTCGAATTGGACAAGAGCCACTTGTCGGCCAGCCGCTTCCGTATGTCAGCGGGCTTTGGTTTGAGACTGGTGATTCCGATGATGGGCCCAGCACCGTTGGCCTTCGACTTCGGCTTCCCACTCTTGTCCGAACGCAACGACAACGAGCGAATCTTCAGCTTCTACGTTGGTCTGCAACGCTAGCTGCCACTGAGCGACATGATGCTCGATCCTCAGCTTGAAGCTGCCTATCGCCGCTCGGTCTACTGGGTGGCATGGCCTACTTCTTACATCGCGATTCGCATCGGGCAGATGTCAGCTGAGATCGATGATCAACTTCAGCGACTTGGTTACGAGGACTGGGCTGTCATCACTGCCAACAATCCTTGTTCGAGATTGCTGACTCCCTCAGAGAACCAAAGCCGGAATGCTGAGCTGTATTCAATCTTACGCTCGTTGAATTGCGAGATCGTTCCAGCTTGGGGCGTTGGTCACGACGGAGCTTGGCCGCCCGAAGAGAGCTTTTGGGTTTCGGGCCTCAGCCGAGAGCAAGTTCAAACTGTGGCTCGTCGCTTCGAGCAGGCGGCGATTGTTTACGGACGAATCGCCGAACCAGCACAGTTGGTCGCAATCGATTCGGATGCCTCGCGTTAGAACAAACTCTGTTGAGTCGGCTCACTTGGAGCTTCGGTCGATGGAGCCGCATCACTCTTAACGAGTGCGATGAACTCGTCTTCGGTCAAGATCTGGATGCCGAGTTCCTTCGCCTTGTCGAGCTTGCTGCCGGCTTCTTCTCCTGCGACGACGAAGTTCGTTTTCTTGGAGACGCTGCCCGAGGCTTTGCCGCCTTGGTTGTGAATGAACTCGTTGATGCCGTCGCGCGTGAAGTGCTTCAGCGTGCCAGTCACAACAATCGTTTGGCCTGCAAGTCGTTGCTCGCTGAGTGGCTTCTCCACGACGGGCTCGCCCAGATGCACGCCCAGCTCGCGGAGATCTTCGATCGTGCGACGTCCGACTTCGGAAGTCATGAAGGTATGGATCGACTTTGCGATCACGTCGCCCACTTCATGGACCTCGGCCAACTGAGTCGCATCGTGCTTCAAGATCTCGTCGATCGTGCCAAAGCGGTCGGCCAAGATCTGGGCCGTGCGTTGACCGACATGCCGAATGTTGAGTCCCGTCAGAAGTCGCCACAGCGGTCGCGACTTCGCTTCGTCGATTCCCTTCAAGAGCTTGTCGATCAGCGATTGCTCGTCTTTGCCCTCGGCCTTCTTCGTGCCCGCTTTGTAGAGTCGCTTGGCGATCTCTTCGCGCTGGCCATTGAGGCGGAACAGATCGGTGATCGAGCTGAGCAGCGGCGGTTCGGCGGTCAGCTTGGTGATGATCTCGCTGCCCAGTCCCGAGATATCCATCGCTGCGCGCGACGCGAAGTAACGCAGCGTCTCACGGAGTTGCGCCGGGCAATTCGGATTCTGGCAGCGGACATAAACGCCGCCTTCGTCTTGCACCGTCGGCGCCGAACATGCGGCGCATGTCTCAGGGAAGAGGTACTCGATCTCGGCTCCGGTGCGACGATGCTCTTCGACGCGAACCACATGCGGAATGATCTTCCCGGCTTTCTCAACGACGACCCAATCGCCGATGCGCAGTCCGAGTTTTGTTATTTGCTTGTGTGTATGAAGGCTCGCTCGTGAGACCGTTGTGCCAGCAATCTCGATCGGCTCCAGATGTGCGACGGGTGTTTGTGCTCCGGTCTTGCCGACCTGAATCTCGATCGTCTTGAGCTGCGTGATGGCTTCGTACTTTTCCCACTTGTAAGCAATCACCCACCGTGGCGCTTTGGTGGTCGCACCCAGCATCTCACGCTGAGCGAAGCTGTTGACCTTGATGACCAGTCCGTCGACTTCGAAGTCGAGATCATGCAAGTCGTCCATCAGCGATTGAGCGTTCTCCAGCAGCTCGTCGATGGTTGAGAAGCAGCCGACGCGCGGAGTCGTCGGGAGTCCGAGCTTTCGCACGGCGTCGAGGTACTCGATGTGAGTCGCGCAGGTCAGACCGTCGACGAAGCCGACGCTGTGAGCAAAGAACCGCAGTCGCCGCTGAGCGCACTTCTTGGGGTCGAGGCTCTTCAGCGCACCTGCTGTGGCGTTGCGAGGATTTGCAAAGACCTCTTTGCCTTCACGCTCTTGCTCGGCGCGGATGTGGGCAAAGTCCGAGTTGGCGATGAATGCTTCGCCGCGAATCTCAATCAACGGCGGCGGCGAATCGGTATCGAGCTTCAACGGTACTCCGCCAATGGTTCGCGCGTTGTGCGTGACATCATCGCCGACGCGGCCATCTCCGCGCGTGACGGCTTGGACCAGTCGCCCGTGTTCGTAGATTAGAGCTAGCGCGACGCCGTCGATCTTGTACTCGATCGTGTATTCGACCGGCGTTGTTTCACCGAGCTGCGTGCGAATGAACTTGTCGAACTTGCGAACGTCGTACTTCTTGGGGTCCGTTTCTTCGACCTCGTAAACGTTCTCGATCGAGATCATCGGTACGCGATGAGTGACCTGCTGGAAGCCTTCGATCGGTGCGCCGCCCACTTTGTGAGTCGGACTATCGGGCGAATCGAATTCAGGATACTCGGCCTCTAATGCTTCGAGCTGCTTCATCAAACGGTCGTAGTCGAGGTCGCTGATCACCGGCTGAGCGTCGACGTAGTAGAGTCGATTGTGATGCTCGATCTGGCGACGCAGTTCATTGATCTGTTGGGCAATAGCGTCGGACATGAGTGGTCTTGTGCGTTGCGTGTGAGGAGTTGAGCGGGCCGAGCTAATGGGGCAATCGAAAATGACGTCTCCGTTCGACATACACGCTCATGCGTCGGTCGCGGATCGAGAAATTGCTTTTCGACTGTTCCCAAATGTGGTTCTACAGATTTGCTTTCAACACGAATGGAGGAAGGCCAGAAGTCTCTCACGCAGAGGCACAGGGGACGCGGAGAGAAAGACTAGGTTGGCAGCTTCCCGCTGCGTTCCCCGCGCCTCTGCGTGAGACATTTTCGAGCTTGTATGGCTAAGGAGCTGGCTTCGACAACGGCGTGAGGAAGAACCACTCCATCAGCGATGGCCGGTATTCCGAGACGATGGAATGGCGCGTGCGGAGGTCGAGCCCTTCTAGCTCGGGATAGCGATAGGTCTTCACCTTTTGGATGTCGTCCTTGCTGATGGCTGTTCGCAAGGAATGCGTGGTTGCGAACAATCGTGCGAGGTTGGTGGAGATCGTGATGTCGAAGAGGTCGTGGGTCTCGATGAGGATGTCCCAGTCGGCGAACAGCGAGAGCGTTTCAGCGGTGAAGATGTTCCTCTCGTGACCTTCGCAATCGCAGACCAAGAGTCCTCGGCGTCGCACGGGGATGCTGGTGATATCTCCCGCCGCAAAGGTTCCGCGAGCGGTGACTCGATCGGCCACGCCATTCGCAGCGGCCATCAAGGTTGTCATTCGCTGGGCTTCTGGGTCCGTGTCGTAAGCGAAGACTCTCGCATCTGAAATTCGCCGTGCGAGACCGACGGCATAGAAGCCTTCCGCGCATCCGACGTCGACGATCTCGGAGTAATCTGTGTTACAGATGACTTCGACCCAGTCCTGGATTTCGGCTTCGTAGCAACCGAGTAACTTCGGATACAGAGCACTGCCGATGCTCGCTAGCAGAGGATACTTCAGCCCGGCAAATGGTCCGTGCTTCACGATGCCATCGGCAAAGAGCTGATGCAGCTCGGCAAATGACAACGCTCGGAGTTCCTCTGTAGCCGGGAGATGCCGATCGATGACCGTCATTGATTCTTCCGCTTCTTGCCCTTGGCCTTTGGTTTCGACTCGGATTGGGGTTCAAGCTCTGCAGGTCGAGCGTCCTTGAACTGCGAAAGAGCGGCTCGCAGTTGTTGGGCAGCAGTCGCCGCGGGGCCGGACAGGTCTTCGACTTTCAGTGGTCGATCTTCGTCGGGGTCAGCCTTCAGATCAAAGAAACGTCCGCCGCGATAGAGCTTGTAATTGTGATTGAAAGCGAACTCGGTCACGGTCAGATCGGTGCCTTGGCGGGGCGAGTACCAGTGATAGAGCCAATCGCGCGGCGAACCTTTCTCGCCCTTCAATTGAGGCAAGAAGCTGACGCCGTCCAAGTTGCTCGGCACTCGAACGCCGGCGGCCTGACAGATCGTTGGCAGGAAGTCGACGCTGCTAACCAGGTCAGCATTTACTCGGCCTTGTTTGATGACGCTGGGCCAGCTCGCAATCAGCGGCACGTGAGTCCCGTTGCGTTTCGTGCCACCTTTGCCGCCCTTGTATTTCGCGTCTTGAAAGCGACTCGTAACGCCTCGTCCGGTGCCATTGTCGCCGACGAATAGCACCAGCGTGTTATCACGAATGCCGAGCGCTTCCAGCTTGCGATCGAGCTCGCCGATCAGCTTATCCATGTAAGCGGTCATGTCGGCAAAGTGCTTCTCGTCTTTATGCACGTTCTCGCCCGTGGCCTTAGGATCCCAGTCGGGACTATCCGGCGTGGGTTGGAATGGATCGTGAGTCAGCATCAGTGGGTAGTAGAGAAAGAACTCGTGCCCCTTGTGCCGTTCGACGAAGTCCATCGCGAAGTTATTCACCAGCTGCGGACCGTATTCGCCGTTCGAGAAGTTGAGTTCCTTGCCGTTGTGTTCGAGTCCGGGGTTGGCATAGCGCGGCGGGCGGCGAGTGTGTTGCCAGAGATACGACTCATCGAACCCGAAGTGCTGCGGTGAATCGACTTCATGACCGAGCTGCCACTTGCCACAAATGCCCGTGGCGTAGCCGGCTTGCTTGAGGAGATGCGCGAAGGTCTTCTCGGTCCGGACCAACGTGCCGAAGTTGAGATAGTTGCGGACGTTGTAGAGCCCGGTCATCAGTTGCACGCGAGTCGGCGTGCAGAGCGGCTGCACGTGGCAGTGCTCGAAGCGAACTCCATTGGCCGCGAGCCGATCGAGATTGGGAGTGCGATAAGACTGCCCGCCATTGGCCGTCACGCACTCATAGCCAAAGTCATCGGCCATGATGAGCACGATGTTCGGTCTCTTGGCTTGCTCATCAGCGGCTTGTGCGCGGAGCAAAGTGCTCAGCAAGGCAACCACGATGAGGGTGAGGTATCGCTTCATGGTGAATTCTTTCTTCCACTTGTTTGAAATCTCTGCTCTCGACGTGATTCCCAGCGAACGGCCAAGAACTCGAAACACAGAGGCACAGCGAACAAAGAGAGGATGAATTGTTGAAGGTTCGAGAGCTGAACTCTTCCGAGACGATTCTGCCGGGACACTGATCGATACAGTTCGCGTTGAGCTGATACCGGGATGTGAGTTGTCGTGGGATTCCTATCGTTCAATCGTCCCGGCAGGACTTTGATGGTCTCGAATCTCTTTCTCGCGACGTTGAGCTTCTTCTTTGAGGCGAGCGACGACATCAGCGTGCTTCTCGGCCACGTCCGTTGTTTCCGCAGGGTCGTCCTTCAGGTTGAACAACGGCAGCGATGTCTCTGAGTTGCGGTTGGCATTTCGACGACCAGCAGGAGTGTTTCGAGGAGTCGTCGGGTCGATGAGAAACAGCTTCCAATCTCCCTGACGAATCGCAGCCAGATTGCTGCCGCCGTTGAAGTAGAGATGCGTGTCGCGGACTGCGGGAGCATTGTCATTGAGGATCAACGATGAGATGTCGCGACCGTCGATGACTCGGTCCTTCGAGACTTCGGTGCCCACCAACTTGGCGAGCGTTGGCAGCACATCGATGTTGCCCGCGATTTGATTGCAGGTCGTTCCTGCGGGAATGCGACCGGGCCAACGCATGATGCATGGTTCGCGAACACCGCCTTCAAAAGTGGTGCCTTTCTTACCGCGCCACGGAGCTGACGAACCGCTCGCCGCACCATTGTCGGACGTGAAGATGACCAACGTTTTCTCGTCGAGCTTCAGGTCGCTCAACGTCTTCATGATTTGACCGACGGACCAATCCATTTCTTCGACGGCATCACCAAAGAGGCCGCCTTCGCTCTTGCCTCGGAAGGCTTCGGAAGCCGCCAGCGGCACATGCACCATGGAATGCGGCAGGTAGAGGAAGAACTGTTTGGCTTGGTTAGCCGTGATGAACTTGATGGCCTCTTCGGTGTAACGCTTCGTCAGCGTCGATTGGTCGGCGGGGTATTCAACAACCTCGTCGCCGCGCATCAGAGGGACTGTATTTCGAATTGCACCGGCTCGTGCCTTTTCTTCAGTCATGCCTTCTCGAAAGACGCAGTCCTTGGCAAACCGAGCGTGCTCGGGATCGATCGTCATGTCGTTGCTGTAGGGAATGCCGAAGTACGAATCGAAGCCTTGCTTGGTCGGCAAGAAGGGCTCTCGATGCCCCAGATGCCACTTGCCGATGCAGGTCGTGGCATAGCCCTGAGGTTTGACGATCTCTGCCAACGTGGTCTCGTTGGGATTCAGTCCGTTCTTCGCGCCCGGAAACATCACGCCGGGAATGGAAACTCGCACGTTGTAGCAACCGGTCAACAGGCAGGCTCGAGACATCGAACACACCGGAGTGGCATAGAAGCTCGTAAACTTCCGGCCTTCTTTGGCCAGTTGATCCAGGTTCGGCGTCTTGTGCTTGGTGTTACCAAACGGCCCGATGTCTCCGTAGCCAAGATCATCAATGAAGATCAGGACGACATTAGGCTTGGCCCCGTTCGCAGACTCAGCCGCGTTCAAGGCCGCGATCGGCATCAGCAACAACAGCGCGAGACTGACAAGAAGACGTTTCATGCAGGGCTCCCAAAGCGGTCCAAGAATGGTGACGACCAAAGAACCTGCGCATTGGACGGCAGCGACTCACGCACGGCAAATGAGTTGCATTGACTAAGTGCATCCCAAGTCTTTGATGAGGGTCGCGTCTGGAACGACTTCTTCTTCATCGACGCCGAGACTGTCGACCAGAACTCCGACCAAGACAGTCCACAATCGCTCTTCGGTCCACTCGACTGATTCACTCGGTGTTTCGGAAGACTCAGGCGGGTTCTTCAAAGACAACGGCTCTTCAAGCTGACCAAACGCGATCATTCTCGCGAGGTCGTCGACTGTGGTGAGATTCGGAGGGAAGCGCGTCAATTTTGGCCAACGACGAAAGAACCAGAAGCCGATGACACAAAGAGCGGTTAACGAGACTGTAAGTGAAATGAATGCGCCGGAACGCATCGGTTGCTTAAGCGAGATATAGGTGAGCCCGACTCCCGTAATGCTGCCGAAGAATAAGACAATACACACGATCTCATACGCCCAGGATCGAGTGAGCCACGGCACACAGTAGTAGCCCAATGATTGGGAAATCAGAAACCAATACTTCTCTCTGTCTCGTATCGGGATGATGTCATTCAATCGGGACTCAAGCTGAATAGCTTGAGAGTCACAGCCAAGACACTCCTGAATCGACTTCATGACTCGCTCACGCGTCGGTTCGAGCGCCTGAATTGGAGACGGGGTGACATTCATGATTTCGCAAAGACGTTCATGTAGTCGGCTTACTCGAATGTCGAGAACCGTTTGGCTCGGATTGGTCGAAACGTTCTCAATACAAAGCGGCCAAAGCAGTGTGGTTGGTAGTTTGCGATCGAGCTGTTTCTCTAATCGAAATGTGACGTCTAACAGATCGATGCCCATTGGTTAAATCTCGGGTTGGCTGTTCTAAGAGTAAGAACGGATACACGAAGTGTGGCTGTCGGTAAGAACGTCTTGCTACCTGCGTTAGCGCGGTCCCGAATGAAGCATGGCTTTGACTAGGCTCACTTTTAGTTCTCGGGAGGTCAATAAGACGGACCGAATTAGACACATCAAAATGGATGCGTCCCTCGGGAGACCGAGTTCAACAATCTCGATAATCGCTCAATCCACCGGTATTCAAATCTGGTCCGGTTGGGGACTCGATGAATACCGTCCTGGCTGCGAAGAACGGTGTCGTTATCGGAAGGGCCGTGCGATGTGCCGTGATGTTTGCCGAGTTTTGTTGGTCGTCGTTGCTTGGGCTCTTAGTTCTCTGGACCTACGGGCTCAGAATTCGTTTCTGCCCGAAGGTGTGGATGATGTTGGCTGGCCGTCGGTGCGAGGTCGTGATCACAACGGACACTCACCGGAAGCGCGGCTGGCGGAACGCTGGCCGGAAGCTGGTCCGCCAGTGTTGTGGGTGAAGGAATTGGGCCAGGGCTATTCGGCGTTCGTGGCTCACGGCCGGCGTGTCTTCACGCAGACGCAATCACTCGCGGGGCAGTACGTCGTTTGTTTGGACGCCGATACCGGACGCATCATCTGGGAGCATCGCTACGACTTGCCCTATGACCCAGTCGGAGTTTATCCCGGTCCGCGTTCGACTCCGACTTTGGCCGAGGACAAAGTCGTGTTCACATCGCCGAGCGGGTTGGTGTGTTGTCTCGGTGCCAGCACTGGCGACGTCGTGTGGTCGGTCAACGTGAACCAGAAGTATCACGGAGCTGGCTGCGAGTTTGGTTATGCCTGCTCACCCACGGTGGTGGGGAAACAAGTCTTGCTGGCGGTGGGAGGTCCGGGTGCCAGCCTGGTCTCGTTGCATTTGGATGATGGTCGCGAGCTGTGGAAGTCGGGCGATGATCCGGCGAGCTACACGCCGTTGCTGCCGATCCAACGTGCGGGCCGAGATTGCGTGGTGGGCTTGCTTCAGAACGCGCTCGTGGTTTGCGATCTGCATACGGGACGGCAGCTTGCTCGCGTCAAGTTGTCCGAACATTACGACGAACACTCTGCTTGGCCGATTTATCGCGAGCCTTACTTATGGTTCGCAGCACCATTCCGCGCGGGTGCGACGATGCTGCGCATCCCCAAGTTTGAAGAGGGCTCGGATGTCGTTGGCTTGGATCGCGTGTGGCATCACTCGGACTTCTCGAACGACGTGCTTTCCAGCGTGCTGGTGGATGGGCACGTCTATGGCTTCGACATCATCGATGTGCAGTCGAAGACTCAGCGTCCGTCGCGCGGATACTTTCGTTGCCAAGACTTCGAGACCGGCAAGATCAAATGGTCGGTCGGTTCTCAGCGAGCCCACCGTGATCCCTTCGAAGAACCTTTCAACGAACCGTATGTCGGCCAAGCTGGTGTGGTGGTTGCCGATGGCAAGCTGCTGATGCTCAATGAGATTGGCGAGCTGATCCTCGCGCGAGTTAACGCCGAGCGTTACGAAGAAGTCTCGCGCGTCAGTGTGTTGGGCGGCGAGTTGGTTTGGACGCCGCCGACTTTGCATCGAGGCCGCCTCTACTTGCGAAACCAATCGCGAGCCGTGTGCGTGTATGTCGGGGATCTCGATCTGTTCGTGGACCGACCGAAGACGACGATGAGTCTCGCTGACATACCGCAATCCAACTATGTGGACTGGGCCGGTGCGATTCTTTCCATCGAGCCCGAGTACGCGTTCGACGTGCCTTCGAGCGAGTGGCTGTGGCAATGGTTCTTGATCACCGAGTTGATGTTGCTGGTCGGGCACATGATCGGTGGGCTGACGAGTCGCTTGGTTGTCGCGCGGACTGATTTCGATCGTCGGCAGAGTTGGGCCAATGGAGTCGCTCGCACATTCACCTTCGTGGTTGCTGCTCTGGGAACGACGTACCTCAGTCGTTGGACCGGGCGGTTCCTTTTCACCTGGCCGCTGACGCTGTTCGTGGCGTTCGAGATCGTTGTCGCGCAGTCACGGTCTCGAACTCAATTCGTCACTTCCGGGCAGCGTTGGAAAGAGCGGTTGGCGGTGGTGTGTGTCTTGCTGACGTGTGCGACGTATTTTGCTTTGTGCCGTCGATTGAGCTTGGTCTTCGAATGGGTTTTCCTCGCAGGTCCGCCCGTCGCCTTTCCATTTCTGGTGCTCTCTGCAAAGTGGCAACGTCGATTGGGAAAGCTCGCTCCGATGACTCGATGCTGCTGGCAGATGCTGGGCTACGCGACGTTCTACGGAGCATCGGTCGCGCTCTTGAAGTTGAAGTACTGAATGTGGCAGCGTCGACCGGCGAGGTTTGCGATTCTGGTCTTGAGTAGGGTGGGACAAGCGAGCGAATCGACTGGTGGGCCGGCGCTCGCCATGCCACATTGATTGTGAATCGGACTGCCGTCGCTGTTTGACTTAGCTCGCACCGGCCCACCGATCCGCGCGAGCTGGTCCACACCCTACAAATTACAAACCTCGCCTCGCACTCCGGCTCGACGAGGCGAACTCTGGCTCTTGACGGAACGTAGGCTGGGCTACGATCAACCGCCGCGCGAAACCGGACGGCTCTTCAATTCTTCTTGGGGGATCTCGACATGACTCATTCAGAGACTCACGCAGCTTGCGATGGGCAGGGCTGTCGGTCGCGTCGGGCGTTCTTGCAAGAGGCGGGAGTGGGATTTGGTTGGCTGGCGTGGCAGGCCATCGCTCAGCAAGCCGCTGCCAAAACCAATGACCGCAGCGGGCATCATCGACCTCGTGCCAAGAGCATCGTGTTCTGCTTTATGGATGGTGGTCCAAGTCACGTGGACTCGCTGGATGAAAAGCCGATGCTCAAGAAGTTCGAAGGCAAACCCATCGGCGAAAGCGCGGTCAGCAAGCGGTCTCAGTCGAGTGCCAATCGAGTGTGGTTCGGCAGTCCGTGGTCCTTTCGAGCACGGGGCGACAGCGGTCTGGTGATGAGTGACTTGTTTCCCAACATCGCCAAGCAAGCCGATCATCTGTGTGTCGTGAGGTCGATGGTGGGCGAGCTGCCGTTGCATGGTCAGCAAGACTTGCTGCTGCATACCGGTCGCATCTTGGGGCAGGCTCCGAGCTTCGGGGCGTGGGTCTCGTATGGGCTGGGCACCGAGAATCAGAACCTGCCGGGCTATGTCGTGCTCAACAATGATTGGGTGCCCAACGGCGGCCTAGAGAACTTTGGCAGCTCGTTCTTACCGGCCAGTCATCAGGCCACTCAGGTGCGTTCAAAGGGAGTGCCGGTCGACAACATCGCTCAGGCAGATCGGCTCAGTTTGCAACGTCGCAAGCTCGCGCTCTTGGCCGAGCAAGATGCCGAGTTCGCGGCGACAACGTCTGATGCTCTAGCGATCGAAGGCGCGATTGCCAATTACGAGACCGCGTTCCGCATGCAGTCGGCGGTGCCAGATGTCACCGACATCAGTCGCGAGCCTGAGCACATTCAAAAGATGTATGGTGTCGACTCGCCCGACGAGCATCAGCGGCTGTATGCGACTCAAGCGCTGCGGGCTCGGCGATTGGTGGAAGCAGGCGTGCGTTTCGTCGAGATCACCTGCCCGAGCTTTGATGGCAATAACTCGCCGTGGGACCAACACGGTTTGCTCAAGCAGAATCATGAGAAGAACGCGCGGATCACGGAGCAGTCGGTCGCGGCGTTGATTGTCGATTTGGAGCAACGCGGGCTACTCGATGAGACCATCGTGCTGTGGGCGGGAGAGATGGGTCGCACTCCTCACACTCCCTCGGTGCATGCCAGCGCGGGCCGCGATCATCATGTGAATGCATACTCGATCTTCATGGCCGGCGGCGGTTTCAAAGGTGGGTTTGCTTATGGCGAGACCGACGACTTCGGGAATTCCGTCGTTGCTGACCCGGTCGATATTCACGACATCCATGCCACGTTGCTGCATCAGATGGGGCTCAATCACGAGCGGCTGACGTTCCGTCACGGCGGCCGCGATCAACGTCTAACCGACGTGCATGGCCGAGTGCTGACCGACTTATTGAGCTGAGGCTCGGACTCAACTTCACTCACATCGAGGATTCAACTTGTCTAAGTCGCAACATCGTTGGGCTGTGGCCCTGATACTGGCGGTGGCCGCTGTGTTGTTCGTGGTCGCGTGCTCGTTGCCAGCGATTGGCTTTTCCAGAAATCATCAAGAACCCGAGACGTGGCAAGGCATCGGTTGTTTGATGCTCGGTCCCTTCGGTGCCTTCATGGGACAGTTCGCTTGGTTTGCGAACGTCGCCATTTTCTTTGCAGCCGTGATCATGGCCCTGCGCGGCTGGAAGGTATCGCTGGTCTTGGGAGTGCTCTCGCTGCTGTTGGCCTGCAACGTCTTCACGATGTTCGGCAATGAGTTCCCCGGCGACGAAGCCGGAGTCAACAAGCTCTACATGCAGACGCTCGAACCCGGCTGCTGGGTGTGGTTCGCGTCACTCGCAGTCATCTTGATCGGCAATCTTGTGCTCTGGAAGTTGCACACTTCATCGCGAGAAGAACCGGTTGAAGTTACGGACTTCATCGAAGGCTAAGAGCTGGTATGTGTATGAGATCTGACATCTCAGCGAGTCGCACTCACCGAGCTTTGGATTGGTTGGAAGGCTGCATCATCTTCATCGCCTCAAAGTAAAGTCGCCGCATCTCGGGGCCATAGCGCGTGAAATCTCGACTTGGAACGCTGACGAGTTCCAGAGTCTGCCTGGCTTGATCGTGCTCACCAAGTCGCCATTCCGACATCGCCAGAATCATTCGACATGCTGAGCGGAGCCGCGTTGTTTCTTCGTCCGGCTGCTGGCTCTGCATGGTTTCTTGATCCAGCAATTCAACAGCCTTCTGTAGCGTGTTCTTGGCTTCGGAAAACTTGTCGGAGCGATACCACGCCAAGCCGCATGTTCGAAGGTAATGGGGATTGTTCGGCTCGTACTCCAAGCTACGAGCCGCAAGATTGAGTGCGAGTGAAACATTCCGCAGAGACTCCATCGGCGTGTTGGCGAGGCACCAGGCACGTTGATTTAAGAACTCCAAGGCATCCTTACTCGTCTTGTCTGCGAAGGTACCGCTGAATGCTTCCATTGCTGCGAAAGCATTTCGATGGCTGATCTCAGCGAACTCTGTGTTGTTACGTTCCCAGAGCAGTTCGCCATGAAAGTAACCCCAATCCGACATCTGTCGCAGGAGTGACCGATCATTTGGAAAGCGCGGCAGTGAAAAGGTGAGTTGCTCTGCAACGCGCCGCGACGCAGTAAAGCCTTGCTCGGCACGATTCGACTCCAGGCAGACATCCAATCGAGTCCGCAGTAGTTTCAACATCAGCGTGTGGTTGTCGTAAATGTCGGCGAAGAGCAACACGACAAGCCGTATCTGCTCGTCGGCATCAACAAGCTTCGAGATGCACGCATCAAATCGACCAGCGGCTCGATCGAGTTCCGCTTGGTCGAACCAACTTCGAACGATCGCGAATCGCGCTTCGGGTAGGTTCGGATTGGCCGCCAGGACCTGTTCACGGATTGTGAGTGCTTCCGTCGCCGCTGCTTCCGCTTCGCGATCACGATTCATGCGACGCAGAAGCTGCGAATACTGATGCAACGCGTTGGCCAGCGAGGCTTGAACGAACCGGTCGTCAGCTCGTTGGCTACTGAGTGGTCGAGCCAAAGCAAATACTTGCTCGTAGCGACGCAGTGCTTCGTCAAGTCGTTCAAGTTCGTTGAGCGCTGCGCACTGACTGACCAGCGAGTTAACTCGGCCATGGATGTAGGCCGCCTCGTCGGGTTGGAGTTTGCTCGCGGTCGCGAAGGCGCTGTCTGCATCCTCGTAGGCTGCGAGACACTCCGTCCAACGCTCGACGCTTTTTAGGACAGCACCCAACGCCGTCGACGCTCGTGCCGCGCGAGCATGCAGTTCGACGTCTTGAGGAGTTAGTTGTAATTCCTTTTCCAGCAAGGTGGCGGCTTGCCTCAACAACTTCTCGGCCTGCGCATCGTCATGAATGACGCGATGAGCTTCCCCAGCTCCGATGAGCACGATGATCTGGCGGCGGCGAATCTCTGGCTTATCGGACCTCTCGCTGGCGAACTCGTTGTAGAGCGCCAACGTGTTGGTGAGCAGCCGCTTGCTGATGACTTGCTGGCCCGGCTGATGTTGCAACGCGGTGCCAAGTTCGGCGAGCGAATTGATGGCCTTTAAAGTTCGTTCAAAGCTCATTTCGGCTTCTGCTTGAGCGAACACGGCGCGAGTTCGTTCTTCGTCAGCTTTGCGTCGTTCGGTTTCTGCGATGGCCGCAGATTGTTGTGCCCGAATTCTCTCGGCATTGGCTTCTTCCACTGCGGCCAAAGCTCGACGACTGTCGGCGATCGCGACCTTCTCGTTCTCATTGGCGCGGCGTGCTTCGCGAAGAATGGCGGCCTCACTCAAGATCACCATCAAAGCCAAGAGGCTCGTGAGCACTGCGACCGTCGGGTTCTTGCGAATCAGCTTGCGGCAACGCTCAATCGTTCCGGCTGGTCGAGCGGAGATAGATTCCCCATTGATGAAGCTGCTGAGATCAAGCGCGAGTGCAGTGGCAGACTCGTATCGGCGCGAGGGACTCTTCTCTAAGCACTTCAAACAGATCGTTTCGATGTCTCGGGGAGTGCGTGGTTGCAAGTGCCGGGGCGGCACGGGATCGTCGTTGCGAACTTGCTCCAGAGTTTCCAGCAAGGTGGCTCCGCGGAATGGAGGCCGGCCTGTCAGAAGTTCGTAGAGGATCGCGCCGAGCGAATAGATATCGAGCGCCGGTCCGACGGCATCACCTTGCCCCGAAGCTTGTTCGGGAGCCATGTAGCTGGGTGTTCCCAGGACTTGGCCGGTGGCCGTGAGATCGCTTTGGTCGTCGCTCATTCGAGCTAACCCGAAGTCGCTGATCTTCATGGGCGTCACGTTGAATGACGGCGTGGACTGATGCGACAAACGCGTGTTGGGGACGGTAGTGCTCGACTGAGTCTCTGCGGGAAGCTCTGTTAGCAAGATGTTGGCGGGCTTGAGATCGCGATGAACGATGCCGCGCTCATGAGCGAACGCGATGGTTCGCGCCAGTTGCTCGATGATTTGTGCTGCTTCGATGGCCGCAAGTGGGCGACCTCGCAGCCAGTTATGCAACTTGCCGCCGGGGACATACTCCAGCGAGAGATAGGGCAGACCTTGATGCTCGCCGACTTCGTGGATTTGCACGATGCCGGGATGTTGCAACTGCGCCACCGCGCGAGCTTCTTGCTGTAAGCGAGCCAGCGTTTCGGTCGATGCGATCTTGCCGCCGAGCAACATCTTGAGCGCGACGATGCGATTGAGAACCTGCTGCCGTGCGCGAAACACAACAGCCATGCCGCCTCGACCGATCTCTTCCAAGAGTTCATAGCCCGGCGGCGGATCGACATGTCGCGTGCTGCGCGACTTGCGCGGCCACGTGGCCTTGCTACGGCCATCCGAACCTTCGGCGACGGTACGACGAGGCGAAGACACTTCTGAGGATTCAATCTCATCGTCAGCTTCCTCGGGATTATCACCCAACGCTGCGTTGAGATCGGCACTCCAACTTTCGTCGGCCAACGCTCCATGTACGGCGAACAGTCGCTCCAGGCTTTCCGCATGCAGTGGGAATCGTTCCACATACTCGTCGAGCGCCGCTGGGTCGTTGAATTCTTCGCGAATCAGAATCTCGTGATAGATCAGGTCGAGCAGTTGTTCGGTGTTCTGTGCGACCTCTTCAAACATCGAGCCGAAGGCTTCGATCTTGATGTGTCGACCGGCTCGCCAACGAGCACGCAGCTCTTGAGCTAAGAACTCGATGCGATCACTGAGAGAGACCGACAAGCTTTCGATGTTGTTCTGAACGTCGAGCGGATGCGTTGCCATTGTCGATGTTGGCAGCGAGTTGCCATCGCGCGAGACCGAATGACGATCGCTTGATGGACTCGTCGATCTCAAGTTCGTCGATGATGAAGGGGGAGTCGGATTAGCCACGTGACTCCTCCAATCCCAACTCTTCAGCCACTCGGTCGAGTGCTCGAGTCAATCGCATCCGCACGGCATTGGGTTGCTCGCCAGTTTCGGCAGCGATCTCGTTCCAATTTCTGCCGTCGGCTCGGTCCTCCATCAGCTTGAGTTCATCGAGATTGAGCCGACTGCGAACCTTCTCCAGCAGTTCGCGATTCACCAGCACGGTGACGGGGCCTTCTTGTTGGGAAGCCAATGGCCTGACCTGGCCATCGGCGTCTTCCAGCGACACGTTGCGGCGTCCATCGCGCCGATCGGCCTGACTGCGGCGAGCCCAATCAATGACTCGGTTTCGGGCCATCGTCACCAGCAGCTTCAAAAGTTCTTCGGGCGACTCGACATCGAATTGGCCGGCGGCGGTCCGCACGAAGAAGCCCGCGAGGACCGACTGGCAGATGTCGATCGAGTCCACCAAGCGCCGCAAGCGAGCATCCGTCAGACGGACTCGAATGGCGCGTCGCAGTTCTGGCTCATAGGTTCGCACCAGCTCCTCAGCCGCCACTGCGTCTCCGGTGCGAATGCGATTTAGTAGTTCTTGAAAGTTTCCAGCGCTGCTCATCGACGCTCCTCGGCCACAGACTCTGCGAAGCACGGACGGCGGATTCTGGTGGCTGGTGCCAGCGAACGAAACAGCAGACCGACATCGCCCACATCGAGAGCAGGTGCCAGCTCTCACTAACTCAGCTTTCCCCCAAAAGCTCCCCTCGCCCCTATGGGGAGAGGGGCCGGGGGTGAGGGGCAACCAAGGACAGCTCGCAGCAGTGAGGCAGTGATGTGTGTGGTGCAGTCCTTCGGCGACAAAGGCCAAACGCTCCCATGTTGATGAAGGTCGCTGGTGAGTGCCTCTCACCGCTAACCACTCTCACTAGGGGGGCTAGGGGGACAAGACGGTTGACCTCAGATCTTGGTCAAAGCTTGAGTGCGTTCTGGCCTCCGCATCGGAGGCAATTCTTCAGACGAGACATCGTGAGTTCGCATGGTCCGGGAAAGATGGCGCGGAGGTATTGCTCGGCTTCTGCATGAGTTCCCAAGGCGCACCAATGTCCGTGAGTCTCTTTGTCCGAGTTATCTGACTTGTCTCGAAAGTAGCAGCTCTGCCCGGAAGACCGATGGGCATAGTCGTGATTGGAAGATGAACTCGGGTAACTGGTCACGACGAGACACGAACGGTTCACGCTGTTCTTTGATCTCGGGCGGCACCTCGAATGGTATGTCTTGAAGTGCGGTGCAACATGAAGTTTCGACGGTCCTTGCCCCTGAGCTGTGGGGTTATGGCGGTCTTGTTTGCCGTGGCGTTTTACGGCCTAGACCGTGGATCGGGGCGCGCTTGGGCGGCTCTGTTAGAAGGCTCTCTCGCACTGGAAGACAACTCGGATGCGAGCGCGGAATCGCCAGGCGATCCCAATGCGAAGTCCGAAAAGGCTGATGATCTTCTCGACTTGGATCTGGAAGCGTTGGGCTCTGTCAAAGTGCAGAAGCAGTCCAATCATGCTCCGACTCAAGGCGCGTCGACGGTGTTGGATTCTGCCGACTCTGACTTCGCTGGCTCCAGCACGACTGGCGAACTGCTCGACAAAGCTGCGAGCGTGAATACACGCCGCACCTCGGCTCTCAATCTCGATGCGTCCGTTCGTGGCTATCACGGTCGCCAGATTGCGGCGACGGCTAATGGCGTGAATCAGCTTAAGTCGCGCGTGGATATCGACTCGCTGTTTAGTCAGATCGACCCCGGAGTAGTGGAGTGGGTCACGGTGATGGATGGGCCGTACTCGTCTTTGTTTGGTCCGGGCTTTTCCTTCATTGAGGCCGAGCTGTTTAAGGCTCCCCGCAATTCTGTCGGTGGGTCGTTGATTACGAATTACGGCACCAACGGCGAAGCGTTCTACGTTCGCAAGAATGGTTGGGTCGGCAACGACACCACCGGAGCTTATGTCAGTTACGGACTGCGGACCGGCAACGACTACACGACAGGCGGCAAGGACGGTTTCGAAGTCCCGTCGAGCTATCAGAAGTGGGACGTCTACACGGCGTTGAGTCACGACTTCAATGACGTGTCGCGGTTGGAGTTCAATTACCTGCGCACGGAGATCAACGGACTCGAACTGCCCGGTATCTCGTATGACCTCAACAACTCTCACAACGATCAATTCAATGTGCGCTACGTCATTCACGACGAGCGGAACGGACCCGATCGATTGGTGCTGCAAGGCTGGTGGACCGACACGCAATACCACGGCGACTCATTGGCCGGCGGGAAGCAACGCTCGTTCTATCGCGACTTCATGACGCTCTCGACGACGAACCCAACTGATCCGTCGACAGCTCAGGCGACAACGTTTGGAAAAGGTCTGCTCAACACGATGGGCACGCGGCTCTATTCCACAGTGGGCGATGCGGACGATCTGCAGTTGACCTTCGGTGCGGATTGGCGGCGCTACATCCAGCGGTACGACGAACACAATTTCGAAGTGAATGGCAATCTCGCGTTCGGCGGCAACGTGTATGGCATTCCGAAGTCGTGGCAGGATGACTTTGGATTGCTGACGCATTTGGCTCGCACTTGGGACGACCAGACCAAGAGCACTTTGGGCGGACGCATCGACTTCGTGCAGTCGAATGTGAGGTCCAACGACGAAGTGATTTCGGCCTCGAATAGTGGCAGCTCGGCTGCGATCACGAACTATCGCCCAGGGTTGTCGACTCCCAACCACTTCTTGGGAATGCTGTATTCGTCGACCACTCACGACTTGACGGATGCAATTCGAATTACAGGCGGCATTGCGTTCGCGATGCGTGCTCCGACATTGCCAGAGCTTTATCAAGACGAGCCTTACGAGCCGGCGTACCGTTTCGGCAACAGCTTCACCGACGGGCTTTCCAATCTCGAACCCGAACGCAATTTGCAGTTGGACTTGGGCATCACTGCGGACGACGGACCTCTGAAGTTCGGTGCTCGCGGGTTCTACTCGCACATCCGCAACTACATCATGGCGGTGCCATCTCAGGTCTATCCCGGAGTCGATCCCGCCATCGCTACCAACTTCTTGGGACGTGACTTCTCTGCGTTCGATCCGTCACAACGAGACGACTTGGCTTCTGGCGGCGTGAACGCAGACATCAGCTCGGTTGGTTACCAATACACCAACCTGGATCGAGTCGACATTCTGGGCACTGACGCCTTTGTGGAAGTGTTGCCGCAAGAGTGGCTGTCTGTGCGAGGGGCGATCGCCTACGTCCATGCGGTGAATCAAAACCCTATGACCTTCGTGCCCGACAGTGGCACCTTCGATAGCCGCAATGGTTCGTTTAGGAGCATCGGTGGTTCCGAACCGTTGCCGGGGATCTATCCGCTGAATGCGACTATCACCACTCGCATCTTCCAACCGGAAGACGACCTCTGGAGCTTGGCTCTCGTGACGCGCTTGGTGGCTGATCAGAACCGAGTGGCTCGTTCGGTTTCCGAACGCCCGACCGACGGCTTTGCGGTGTTCTCGCTGCGAGGCTACGTCCGCCCGACCGAGCGCTGGCGCATCACGGCCGGCATCGAGAACTTCACCGATACCAAGTACCGACAGCACGGCTCGCTGGCCATCACTGGTCCTGATGGTCGCCCCACGTTCCTGCCTGAGCCGGGCATCTCTTACATCTTTGGAACGGAGATCACTTACTAACGCTCGCCTGTGTTGGCCGTCTTGTTTGGTCTGCTTCTTTAACCTCGGACTTTCGGAATTACCGTGTTAGCTCGTCGCTCATTCCTGATTGCTTGCTTCGCGCTGCTGAGTGCCCTCGCGGGTCACTGCGCGTCTGCAGCAACATTGGATGAGTACGCGGTGAAGGCGGCCTATCTCTACAAGCTCGGCAGTTATGTGCGATGGCCGGCCAAGGATCCTCCGAAAGTCATGACGCTTGTGATCTGGGGCGATTACCCAAACGAAGAGACGCTTAAATCATTCGCTGCCGCCAAGATCAATGGCTTACCGGTGCAAGTCGTTCGCATTGAGAAGCTAGAGCAAGCGGGCATTCCGCAGATGCTGTTTGTCGCGGGTGAGACCGAAGCGGATCGAGCCCGGTTGCAAGCTGCCGTGAAGAAGTACCGAGGCCAACCGGTGCTGATCTTGTCTGATGCTCCCACTTCGGTCGAAGATGGCGCGTCAGTCTTCTTGGCCCGAGTTGAAGAGACGATCAAGTTCGAACTCAATGTGACCGCTGCTACGAACGCCGGTCTGAGCTTCGATGCGCGGCTGCAAAAGATTGCTTACAAGCTGCATCGGCCTACCACGATGGTGGGTATGCCCTAATCGCGAAGCACGGTTAGTTCGCCAACTTGAAGCCGATGAACCAGCGAGCTTTGACCCAGCCTTCAAAGCCAGCGGCGATGTTGGTGCTCGAGGGCAAGTCATCACTCGCGAAGTCCGCGGCCGTTTGCAGAGCTGCGCTGAGCGACTCTCCGGCGAGCAACGCTTGGAGCACCGCGAACTCAAACTTCGAAACAACCGAGCGACGTACAACAAAGTCGCGACGAGTGACGACCAGCAATGTTGGCTGAGCAGGTGGGGGAGTGACTTCGGCGTTCTCGGACCGGCGTAATGCCGAGATGAATTCATGGGCCGGGAAGTCGAGCGTCAGCAGTCTCAAGCATGGTGCTGCTTGCAACTGAATCGCTCCCATGTCCTCGGGACCAATCGCCGCCAATTCATCGGGAGTCAACGCGCGGAATCCGGCTGCTAACAGCTTGGCCCAGGTCGACGAATCCGCGTCGGCGTCATCGAGTGGTTCGATGCCGGTGCCATCGAAGACTTCGGAGTAAGTTCGTTCGACCGTCGCAAGGTTGATCAACAGGTCTGGCCAACTCGGAGCGGGAACGTCCTGCGGTCGAGTCTCACGCAAGAAGTTGGGGAAGCTGCGACCAAGCTCATTCAATGTGTAGCTACGGGACGGGCACGCTTGCAGATATTGAAAGCCAATGGTGTTGAAGGCGTCTTCGCCGAGCAGTTGCTTCACGGCGGGGAACTCTTCGCCCAAGCATTCCAATAGCCTGGCGAAGTACGCGTTGCCGTAGACCGCAAGTCGTTCAACGCTGCCCAGCGACTGCGACCGACCGATGATCGACTCGATGTTTTCAACACTGACGCCAGCCCATGCTTGGGCGGCATCCGAGTTGATGCCCGCCACGATTCCCGAGGGATGAGTGACAACAGCCTGCATCCAACTTTGCAACGAGTGCAGCGTCATCATTCGGCCTCCGCCGTAATGAAGGATGCGGGTTGCGGAACTGCTCGTCGTCGCTGCGGTTCGATCTTCAGCGACTCCGTGACCTGCGGTCGGTTCATCGGTGTGGCGTGCATGAAGTCGCGAGCCTTCAAGACTTCGGCATGCACGGTCTTGAAGTCAGGGATGTTGGCGTCCCATTCCAGCAAGGTTGAGACGCCGCCGGTCAGCTCATGAGCCAACCGGAATAATTCCCACACTTGGTCGATCACGAAGTTGTCGTGAGTGTCGATGATGTGAGTGCCGCAGTGCGTGTGCCCGGCCAAATGGAACTGCACGATGCGGTCATGGGGCAGCGAGCGGATGAACTCCAGCGGATCGAGATCGTGATTGAAGCAACTCACGAAGACGTTGTTGACGTCGAGCAACAGGCCGCAGCCGGTTGCCTCGCAAAGGGAGGTTGCGAAGTCCCACTCGGTCATGGTCGATTCGCGGAACGTGACGTAGCTGCTGGGGTTTTCGAGGACCAACGGGCGTTCCAAATAGTCCTGCACTTGCCGTACTCGCGCGATGACATGGTTCAAGGATTCGTCGTTGTAGGGCAGCGGTAGCAAGTCGTGCCCGTTGACGCCGTTGACCCCGGTCCAACAAATGTGGTCCGAAATCCAAACGGCTTGCGTCCATGCGGCCAGTCGCTTCAGACGTGCGAGATATTCCAAGTTGAGTGGATCGGTACTGCCGATCGACAACGAAACGCCGTGCATGACAACTGGGTATCGCTCGGCAATCTGTTCCAGGACGTAGCGCGGTCGGCCCTGCGAATCCATGTAGTTCTCAGAGATGATCTCGAACCAATCGACCGCTGGCTCATGCTCCAAGATGTAGGGGTAATGAGTCGCACGCAGGCCGACGCCGAATCCCAGATGAGGGTAGCCCAGTCGGGGCGTCAAAGAGTTCGTCGCAGTCATACGGTCGGAAGTCCCAAGTGATGTCGCTCTCATGGAGTGGCTAGAGTTAGCGAATCGTAACGAGCACGGTCGTTTCCGAGATGACCGGCAAGCCGTCTTTGGTGGACTCCGCACGAATGACGATCGGGACTTCTCCCATGATCGCGCCCGAATTGGCGGCGAGTCGCACCTTGAAGTCCGTGTCCTTGCGATCGGCATTCAGGACGATGGGTTCCGCAGTGAAAGCTCGATTGGCGACTTCTTGATTCGACAACGAGAGACGGACCGGGTCACGCAAGCTTTCGGCTCGCGAGATCGTCAGCGGGATGGTGATCTCTGCTCCGGGCTTAAGGACCGGCTCGCCGGCGTTGTGACTGAGTTTGAGCAACGCGCCTTCGGGCAAGATGCCGATGCGCATCTCTTGCCGTTGCAGCAACGTTCTGACGTTGCCTTTGGGATCGGCCACTTTCACCGAGCCGTTCAAGATCATGCGGCTGGTCTTGGTGGTCTCCATCCACTCGGGCACGAAGATCGGATAGTCCACTCGCGAGGCGTCGGCTTTCACCACGTACTCGCCGCTGGCCAGTCCTTGCCGATGTCGCTGCTGCTTGGACGTCATCTCTAGGACGATCTCGCCTTGAAAGCCTTCCAAGCGTTCGATGGTGAGTGGTGCCAAGTAGGTGCTGCCGCGATGCACTTTGCGAACATCGTCGAGTCCGTCCGGCACGATCTTGATGCGCGGCTTCATGGTGGTGGCGATCACAAACTTGCCGAGCGACCGAGTCATGCTCTGACCATTGAGCGTCGCCGTTGCAGTGACTTCCGCCAGAGTTGCCGTGGCCGGAGCATCGGCGGCAGCGGTGATGTCCAGCGAGAGATCGACCTTCTTCTCGGCGATCAGCAGCTCTGTAGGAACGGTGACACCGTCCGGCAACCCGGTGATCTGCAATGTGATGGCACCAGCGAAGCCACCTTGGCGAGTCGCCTTCAGCGGCACTTTGGCCGTGGCACCAATGGCAACAGCTTGCAGCGGCGGCAGGGCGATCGAGAAGTCTTCGTCGACCGGTTCGAGCACCAGGCGATAGTTCGCGGCTTTCGAACCACTGAAGCCCGAACGGTCAGTGAGCACGATCTGATAATCGCCATCGGCAGGCACGACGAATTCGAGTTCAGGATCGGTCGACCCCGGAGCATCTTCTTGAGCGACAAGTTGCTTGCCTTCGGCATTCAGCAGCACGAGATCCAGATCGAGCGGCGAACCGAGGGCGCGAGCCTCGGCGCGGATCACCCACTTCTCGGCTTTCTTGAAGGATGCTTGATAGCGGTCGGTCCCGAAGCGAGTTTCGATGCTGCCCGTCACTGCACCGGGTACATCGAGCTTGCCGTTGGAAAGTTCGGATTCGAGTCGTTCTGGGAAGTCGGACAATCCCAATGCCGACGCTCGTTCGATCGCTCCGACAGTCGGGCCGGCTTTGGCCTTCTTCGCGCCTTTGCCTGCCGGGGCGCTGCCACCGCTCTTGGCTCCCGAGTCTCCTCGAAAGGTCACCGGGAACGGCAGGTTG
>OMIV01000253.1 GCA_900299185.1 Planctomycetaceae bacterium | reverse complement strand
GAGAAAGTACGCCCGTCAGATTCTGAATTGGTACGACGAGCGAATCAGCAGCGGCCCGCTGGAGGGCACGAACAACAAGATCAAACTCCTCCAACGCCGAGCTTACGGCTACCGCAACCGCGACCACTTCATCCTGAGAATCGAAACGCTCCACACCACCAAAGTCCGACTCGTCGGCTGATACCAGTTACCCCCACGGTTTTGCGATGAGCCGTCTTTACTGGGGCGACAACGAAGCTGACGGCGAAATCGGGGATTGCGAATATAACACTCGACACCGTTGGAAGTTCATTCGGGCCTCTGGAACTAAGTGCCGTCGACGTAGTGCTGAATAATACTGGAACGACAAATCTTGGCCTGTCTACAATGAAGGGAACGCTGAGGATTGTGTCGCGGGGTGCGATTGTAGATAGCTGGACGGTGACGGTTACTGGCGACGTTTCTTTGAGCGCGGATGGGGGGGGATTTCGCTGACGCAGTCGGCATCGAAATATGGCAAGCTGACGCTGACTTCTGGCGGCGGCATCGTAGTCACGGAAAACGACGATACGGTCTTTGGTTCTGTGTCAGGTAAATACTTGACAGTTACGAGTACCGGGGATGTTTCGAGTACCGGTGCGATCAATGTTGATGGGTGGTTGGCAGTTAATTCTGGTAGTCATAACATCACACTTAATTCAGCAAACAGCTTTGTGGGTTTGTCGTTGAGCGGAGCGGTCGCGGTCGTAGTCAATAACAGCAAGATGACAGAGTTGCTGGGTATTAGCCTCACAGGTTCGTTGGATTTGACTGTAAGCGGTGAGGTGAATGATGGTGCGAAGACTACCGCTGTAGGTACGGCGATTCATGCTGCTGGGCTGGTCACACTCGACATGAAGGCTTCGAGTTATGGGGATCTCTCAATCACCGGTAGTAGTGCTTATGTAGCTGTGCAAGGCGATCTTTCGCTCGCTGCCATCAACATTAGCGGGTCGGCAGTGTTGTCCGCGGCGAACATTTATGACGTCGCTGATGTGCGTATCGGGGGCGTGACGACGCTATCAGCGGGTAAGTCCGGCGAGATCATACTCGATGACGACAACCAGTTTGGTAGTTTGGCAATCACTGGTGGTAAAGTGGTGCTCAACGAGGTTGCTGGGACAGACTTCCTGTTATCAACGATCACGGGAACGTTGGATGTGACGTCGACAGGGCCTGTTACTCAATCAAGTTACTTGTCGGTTGCAGGCGCGACGAGTGTCTCGGCAACGGGGCAAGATATCACATTAGGTTTCGGATCCAATTCGTTCGGATCGACGGTGACCTTCTTAGGTCGCAATGTGGCAATTACCGATTCGACAAAGATCGATCTGATTGCCTCGACCGCGACGGGAAGTCTGACTGTGATTTCTGGTGGCGATATCACTGACAGTGGTGTTCGATCCGTTGGCACGACGACGTCGCTGACCGCTGGCAAGTTTGCAATTGCACTCGATCAGAGTCATCAGTTTGCTGGGCCGGTGTCGTTGTTTGGTAACAGTGTTTCGATCACTGGGGTAGATGATCTGGCGATCGGCACGATGTCAGTGACCGGCAATGTGACACTCAGTACGACGACCGGCGGAGTGGCTTTGGGGCCATCTGCGGTCGGTGGCAATCTTGGTATTACTGCTGCGGGCTCGGTGACTGAGAGTGGGGTGCTGTCAGTGCGAGGGAATGTCTCGATTGATGCGGGCGCGACACACGACGTATTGCTCAATACGAATTCGGGGCACACCTTTGGAACAATTTCGATTTCCAAGGCGAAGGATGTGAAGATCCAGGAAGTCGGTGGAACAGATTTAGGTGCTATTTCGGCGGCAGGGGATCTCGTCGTGAGCGCTGTTGGAGCGGTTACGGATTCGGGTGTGTTTGATGTTGGCGGTGCAACCTCGATTGATGCGGGTGGGGCTACAATTACGCTCGACAAGGCTTCGAATTTCGGGTCATCGATCGCGCTCAAAGGTAAAGGTGCCTGGATCGTAAATACTTCGGCAATTGTGCTGGGGAAGAGCCAGATTGATGGGCCATTGACGATCACTACCAGCGGGGCGATTTCTCAAGTTGGTGTTGTGGAGGTGACTGGTAACACGACGATAGCCGCAGGCGCAACGAATGACATTAGTTTTGGTCTAAGCGGCAATTCGTTCGGGATGTTCAAAGTAATTAGTGGCCGAGATGTCTCGATCAACGAAGCCAACGCGACTGATCTAGGTGAGTCCACGATTTCCGGCTCGTTGAGTATCACGTCTGGCGGTTCGGTGAACGATCTTGGCAAATTGACCGTGACCGATACTACAACGATCACAGCTGCGGCGGATGTCGTGCTGGATGTATCCGGGTCGAAATATGCATCGCCGATTTCGGTGAGCGGCGTTAACGTGACCATGGTAAACGCTCAAGCGACTGATCTTGCAAAGGTGTCGACGAGCGGGGCCTTTACGTTGACGTCTCTGGGAGATGTTGTTGATAGCGGTAGTTTGACAGTAGCAGGTGCAACTAAGATTTCTGCGACGAAGGCAAACGTCACACTTAATGACACGAAGACTGCTCTCTCTGGGGCTGTGAGCTTGAATGGGAACAACGTTTCGTTGTTTAACAACACGGCAACGGTGTTGAGCGGGTCGACTGCTACGGGGACGTTCTCGGTCACGACGAACAATTTCAATATTTCGTCGACCGTCAGCGCATTGGCGGTGACAGGTGCCGTCTCATTAGATGCGGGCACGGCAGATATTAATGTGGCGTTGAAAGGGTCGGCGTTAAGTTCGACACTGGGGGTGAGTGGTCATGACATTTCGGTGACGGGTAACACGGCTTTCAATCTGGGGGCGATTACAGCGACCGGGAATCTGGCGATCCTTACGACGCTCGCCGTGAACGACACTGCGAAGATTTCTGTTACGGGAACGACAACAGTTAGCGGTGGCAATGGGCCGGTTTTGTTGAATTCCAGTTCGAACGTATTCACGGGGGCGGTCTCACTTGCCGGGACGAACATTGAAGTGACCAACAATGTGGCGACTAACTTGGGTACGGTGACCGCCAAAGGCACCTTCAGCGTGTTGTCTGCATCGGGAGATATTACTGACAACGGAGCGTTGGTTGTTTCGGGGCTGGCAACGTTCAACGCCGGCTCGAATGACGTGGTTCTGGACGGTGTGAATTCCACTTTCGGATCGCTGTCATTGCTAGCCGATAACGCCAGCGTGGTTGAGGCGAACGCGATGGATCTCGCGACCACCAAGCTCAGTGGAAATCTTGTTTTGTCCTCCGCAGGAGCGATCACCGACAGCGGTTCCATCAATGTAACGGGCTCCACGACAGTTGCGGCAGGCAACTTCAGCTCGATTACGTGGGATAACTCGGGTTCCAGCTATGGGGCCGATGTTTCGTTAATCGGCCAAGACATCACCATCAAAGCCGCGAGTGCGTTGAGCTTTGGTGCGACCTCCGCCGCCGGCAAGCTGACGGTCGTTGCTGCTGGCGATATCACGGACAATGGTGCAATTGTCGTGCTCGGTAATACAAACATGAATGCGGGCACTTACACCATCAATTTGGACTACGCCGGTCGGCGCTTCGTAGGGACCGTGGTGATGGCTGCTGCGAGCGTGAAGTATTAAGCATCAGGCAGGTTGCCGAAGTGGGTTGAGTATTGGGGTTTCAGCCTTTCGCATTCATGACAGATTCCATGCTCATGTTGAGTAACGGGAAGTTCCGACTAGCTGCTTCTCGCATTTCTGACTTGGTCGTTAAGAGTTGATGCCGTCACGCGGTTATGGTCCAGAGCCACTCGGTAGTTTACGGGCGTGGTCTTAGAGCAGCCTCAGCTCGTTTCTTTCTGGAGCATCGACATGGATCGCATTTCGCCGACTCAACGGCCAGCCGGGCGACCGATTGGGTATCAGAGTTGGTCCAATCTTTCGTTCTTACATTGGCGTGTGCCCGTTGAGGTTTTGAGGCCGTTGATTCCTCAGCCATTGGAGATCGACACGCATGACGGAGTCGCTTGGCTGGGGCTGGTGCCGTTCTACATGAGCGGGGTGCGACCGGCTTGGGCGCCCGCAGTGCCGGGGATCTCAAACTTCTGCGAGACCAATCTGCGGACCTACGTGCATCTCGATGGAGCTAATCCTGGCGTTTGGTTCTTTTCGTTGGATGCCGCCAAGCGGTTGGCTGTTTGGATCGCTCGGACGCGGTGGTGTCTCAATTATTACTACGCTCGAATGAGCCTCGAACGAACTCGCGCGGGCTTTCGGTATCACAGTCAGCGGTCTGATGGCAGTGCGGAGGTCGATGTCGATGTTGACCTCGGCACGACTGATCTCGATCTCGAACCGGGTTGTCACACGGCTGAGCGTGAGTCGTTCGAGTTCTTCTTGGCCGAACGTTACTTCCTGTATTCGACCGATCGTGAGCGGCGGTTGTATCGAGGCCAAGTGCATCACCGGCCTTATCCGTTGCGACCGGCACAACTGACGCAATGCCGACAATCGCTGACGCAGGCCAGTGGCATCGACCTTTCCGGTTCTGCCGACCATGTCTTGTTCAGTCCCGGCGTCAACGTCGACATCTTCCCGTTGCGCCCCGTTAGTTCCTGACGACTTCGCCCAATCCTTAGGATCTGATCGCTTCAGCTGGTGACGAAGAATAGAGTTGCCATCGCGAGCTAAGGCGCCGCCTTCTGGGGCGTTGAAAGTTCCGAGGAAGCCAACATCTCTGCATTCATCGCGGACGAGAACTCACATCGCGGAGTCGGATCTCATGACGACAGCCACCAAGAATTCGCAGTACGTCGAGTTCGACGAATTCATCGAGTTCCAGCTTCAGAAGACTCGGCAAGGCATCAAGGTCACGGACCTGGTGACGGCTTTGTGCGGCGTGAGCGTGGCGGTGTTGGCGTACTTGCTCGTGTTTGCGATCTGCGACCATTGGTTGATACCGGGCGGCTTCGGCTATTTCTGGCGTTTGGCTTTGCTGGGCGGCTTGTTGGTTGGATCGGCGAGTTGGGTTGGTTTCAAAGTCATTCTGCCGAGCATGCGCCGCATCAATCAGTTGTACGCCGCGCGGGCTATCGAAGGCGTTTCGCCAGAGCTCGACAGCAACCTTATTAATTGGGTCGACCTGCGGAACTCGGGCCGCGATGTCTCGCCACTCATTTTGAGATCGATCGAAAAGCGGGCGGCGGTATCGCTCTCGCATGCCGACGTGGATGAAGCGGTTGATCGGCAAGCGTTGCTCAAGTTGCTGTATGCGCTGCTGGCGGTTGTCGCGCTGTTTGCAGCATATGTGGTCTTCTCGCCGAAGAAGGTCGGGCCGTCGATTTGGCGAGCACTCTTGCCGACCTCCAACGTGCAAGTGGCGACTCGCACTCAGATTGAGAAAGTCGATCCGCCGGGAGCCGAAGTTCCAGCTGGGTCTTTGTTGGAAGTTACGGCTGATCTGTTGGGAGATGCGCCGACTCAAGTCGTGTTGAAGTACACGACCGCCGATCGGCGCGTCGTCGATCGGGCCATCGAAATGCGGCAGGTTGAGGAAGGGCTCAAGCGCTATCGCTGCATGCTCGATGGCGAGCGCGGCGAAGGGTTGATGCAGGACTTCGACTTTTGGGTTGGAGCGGGTGACGCGCAGTCGGCGAGCTTTCATGTCACCGTGATTCAGCCGCCATCAGCGAGCGTGACTGATCTGGTTTACGACTTCCCCAAGTACACGCAGAAGGAGCGAGAGACTCAGCCGAGTGGCAAGGTCGACACGCTCGAAGGCACGACTGTCACGTTCAACGCGACGACCAACATGCCCGTGAAGTCCGCGCTGTTGCAGTTCTCTGACGACGAGAAGTTTGCGAGCAAAGGCGAAGAGAAAGCTCTGCGAGTGACCGACGGCACCAAGCTGACTGCCGATTGGAAAGCCGAGTTTCGCAGCGACGGTACGTTCCCGAAGTACTACCGCATTCAAGTGAAGACGGATCGAGGACTCACGGACCCCAGCCCCGCCGTTCAAACGATTTTGCTGCGTCGCGACGTTGCTCCTGAGATCGAGCTTGTGGCACCGAGGCTCAACATGAGCCTCTTCGCGAACGCCATCGTGCCGGTCGTTGTGAAGGCCCGCGATCCCGACTTCTTACTTCGCGACGTCCAGCTCTTTGCCATCAAGGGCGAGAAGCAGATCTTCGACAAAGTGATCGATGAGAAACGCGTCTCGGAGACTGAAGTTCGTTTCGAATGGAAGCTCGCGGATTTGAATCTGAAAGCTGGCGACACTCTCACGATGTATGTCGCCGCGCGCGACAACAAAGAGCCGTTCTCGAATCGCAAAGAGTCGCAGCGTCGCGTCATCGACATCATCGAGCCGGGTTCGGCCAAGCAAGTCGAAGAGCAGTTGGCTAAGGACAAGCAGAACATCGAAGAACTGCAGCAGACCGACAAGCAAAACAACGAGAAGCGCGACGAGAACGATCCGAGCGTTGAGTCGCCGGACAAGAACAACAACCCGACGAGCGATCCGCGCGACAACGAGAAGCCCAACGAAGATAAGAAGCCACGCGACGATCAGCAGAACAAGGATCGTCAGCCTCAAGATCCGAAAGGCGACGAGTCCAGCAACGACAACGAGAAGTCGTCACCGAGTAAGAACGGGTCGAAGAAGACCGGTTCCAAATCCGAAGACAACAAGGACGAGTCGTCCAACAACGATCGAAAGACAGAGTCCGATCCAAAGTCAAAGAAGACCGGCGATCAGAGTCAGCAGTCCTCTGACACCGGTGATTCGAAAGACAAAGACGGTAAGTCACAGGAGCAACAACCGCTCAAGAATAACGGCGAGGATGATGCCGATGCTTTGCGCCGGGCGCTCGAACGTCAGCAGCAGCGCGACCGTCAATCCAAGTCGTCCGAACCAAAGCCCAACGAGAGCGACTCGAAGGAGAAGCAAGGCGGCACCAAGGACGGTGCGGAGGACAAATCGACCGAGCAGCCCAAAGGCAGCAACGACAAACAGAAGCAGGATCCGGCGTCGGGCGATCAGCCGATGCCCGACAAAGGTGCGAGCAACTCGGACTCGAAGAAGAACGACACCGCTGATGCCAAGCCGATGACGGGAGCGGATCAAGACAAGGGAGCCGAGAAGACCGATGAGAAGAAGCCTGATGGTCAAACCTCACCAAAGTCTGATGGCAAGACCGGCGACCAGAAGACTGAGTCCAAGTCGCCGATGAATGCGGAGAAGAAGTCGAACTCCGAAACGAAGACCAATGACTCCAAGGGTAAGGACGACTCGACCGACAAGGCCGATACTCCGTCGAAGGATCCTGGTGCGTCTAGTAACCAGCCCGATGGAAAGAAGCCTCAACCCAATCAGAAGGAATCCAAGACAGCGGACGGCACGAACTCGAAGGAGAGCAAGCCGAACGATCCGAAGTCAGCGGAGTCCGATGCCAAGAAGACGGAGAACAACGACGCGACCAAGAAGGACGATGCCGATAGCAAGAAGTCGCAGTCGAAGGCCGGCGATAAGGCCGAAGATAAGGAACGCTCGCAAGACGGTGGCGACAGCAAACCCAGCGGCGACCAGAAGCCTGCGGGGTCTAAGCCGAAGGACCAGAGCGATGATTCGCAGGGGAAGAGTTCCAAGTCGAAGGACGATAAGTCTGGGTCGGATAGCACTCCGTCAAAGAATGGAGATCAGCCCAAGAAGTCTGACACTCCTCAGAAGGCCAAGCAGGGTGGTTCTAAGGATGCCGACTCGCAGGACAAGACTGCTTCGGAGAAGGATGGGAAAGATCCGACCGAGGGCGATTCCAAGAAGGACAAACCAGAAGCGAAGTCCAAGGACTCTAAGAAGGAAGGAAAGCCCGAAGCGAAGGACGACAACGACTCGCCGAAGCAGGGCGATAAGAAGTCGGATATGCCCGGTGCGAAGGATGGTAAGAGCAAGAGCAAGCAAACGGGCGAAGACTCTGGCGATAGCGATGCGAAGGATGGCGATGGAACGGCAAAGCCCAAGGACGGCGGCGCCGCGAGCAAAGGCAAACCAGGCAAGTTGCAGTCCCGCGAAGGCAATCCAGACGCTTCCAAGAGCGATGGCGCGTCGAGCGGTGATGCCGACGTTGCTCCAGAGCCAGTCAACTTGGATGACAAGAAGAAGGCGACCAACTTGGTTCTTAAGAAGCTGAAGGAAGAACTCGAACGCGGCGAGGTCGATCAAGAATTCCTCAAAGACTTGGGTTGGACCGAGAACGATCTGAAGCGCTTTGTTGATCGGCTTGATCAGCAATCCAAGGCGGGCAACGACACTCCGGCCGAGCAAGCTCGTCGTCGGCAATTCGAAGAGATGTTGAAGTCGCTCGATCTGCGTTCGGGTGGCGGCACGAAGCAGGACACCCACAAAGCGAAGCGTTCGACGAACGACTTCGGTGACAAGCAAGTCCCGGTGCCATTGGAGTATCGAGACGCCTACAAGAAGTACGCGGACAAACTGTCGAAGCAGAAGAAGAACGACGCCACAAAATAGACCACTCGTCGGAAAGCGGTCGCAGTCGGTGGTCGTTGATTACACGCAACTTGGCGACCTAACACTTATCATGGCCGCCTCGATCTGTGAGCTTCTGAAGGGCTCAACGGTCGAGGGCGGCCATTTTTGTTGCTGGTGAGTAGTCGCCAGCCAACTGCTTTATCTGGAGGACTGAAATGCCATATTGGAAGCGGTTCATATTCTTGGCCGTCGCGCTGATCGCGAACGTGCTGACATCGAATGCCCAAGCTGACTCCTTGGGTGGAATAGTTGTGTCAGTCGATACTCAGAGCGGGCAACTTGTCGTCAAAGACAAGACCAAGATGACGAATCGCAACTTTCAAGTTCCCAAGAACACTCAGATCACTGTCGACGGGAAGACCGCTCAGTTGAATCGGGTCGAAGAGGGCCAATCGGTCACGGTGTTCTTCACGGGTACGTCCGCCAGTCGCTTAATCGTGCGCAACGAAAAGAAGACGGACGATGACGCCACTCCGACCAAACCAACCAAGCCGGAGCCAAAAGTCACCGGGGCAGGGAAGACTCCACCGCGAGGTACTGCGAACAAAGGCGAAGCTGCGGCGGGCACGACGTGGAATCAGTTTCGAGGTCCGATGCGCGACAACATCTCGCGCGAGACCGGGTTGCTGAAAGAGTGGCCGGGTGATGGGCCAACGGCTTCATGGGCAGCGACTGACATCGGAGAGGCTTACTCGTCAGTCTCAATTGGTGACGGCAAGGTCTTCACGATGGGCAACATTGGCGACGATGAAATGGTGATTACTCTCGACCTCGCCACGGGGAAGAAGATTTGGTCGAAGCGTTCTGGTCGAGCTTATCGCGAAGGTCAGGGCAACGGTCCGCGAGGGACTCCGACGGTTGATGGGGATCGAGTTTACGCGATGGGCGGCAATGGTGATTTGGTGTGTCTCGATGTCTCCAACGGCAATCAGCATTGGCATATCAACATCCTCAATGAGTTTGATGGGCGCAACATTCAATGGGGCATCAGCGAGTCGGTGCTGATTGATGGCGATCGGTTGATCTGCACGCCCGGAGGTCGCGATGCCACGATGGTCGCGCTCAATAAGATGACTGGTCGATTGGTGTGGCGCTCTCAAGTTCCAACGAGTCCTCAAGCGGCGTACTCGTCAGCGATTGCGATCGATGTCGGTGGCGTGCGTCAGTACGTCAACTTCACGCATGGCGGAGTCGTGGGCGTGCGAGCTTCCGATGGGGCACCGATGTGGGGCCAACGCGAATCCGCAAACAGCACGGCCAATTGTTCGTCAGCGGTCTTTGAGAATAACTCGGTCTTCACGGCTTCCGGTTATGGCACTGGCGGAGCGTTGTTTCGATTGGCGTCTCGGAACGGACAAACGGCTTCCGAGCTGGGCTACACAACGCGCGAAATGAAGAACCATCACGGCGGCATGGTGGTGCTCGACGGATTCCTTTACGGCTGCGACGAAGCCATTCTGACGTGCCTCGATCTGAAGTCCGGGAAGGTTGCTTGGCAGAATCGCTCGGTAGGCAAGGGCTCGCTGACGATGGCTGATGGTCGACTCTATGTCCGCAGCGAGAACGGCCCGGTGGCGTTGGTAGAAGTGAGTTCGAAGGAGTACTCCGAGAAGGGCCGCTTCAATCAGCCGCAGCGCAGCAGCCGACCTTCGTGGTCTCATCCGGTGGTCGCCGAAGGCAAGCTGTTCCTGCGCGACATGGACCGACTACTGACGTATGACGTCAAAGAGAAGTAGCCGTCGGCAAGCACATGCTCGCGATGTTGGGCTTCGCGAAACATCTTGGAGGGCTCCGTCGAGCCGGAGCACTCCAGGACTTAGGCCTTCCAAAGCAAGCTGGAACTTGGGTGTGTCTCTTCGAGTTATCGGAAGAAGACAAGCGTCACGACGATGAAGGTCGGGATTAGGATCGCTCCTGAGTAAGCCATGTAGCCGAAGAAGCTCGGCATTTTCACGTTGTTCTCTTCGGCAATGGCTTTGACCATGAAGTTGGGGCCGTTGCCGATGTAAGTATTCGCACCCATCAACACGGCACCGCACGAGATCGCTGCCAACAGTTTCACGGCTTCAGGACCGATCGCGAGGAATTCGCGCATGTAGGAACCTTCGACCGCGACCTTATTCAAACCACACGCTGTCGCGGCGAAGGTCAGGTAGGTCGGTGCGTTATCCAGGAAGCTCGATAAGAAGCCGGTCGCCCAGAAGAACTGCCAAGGTTGATCGAGACCAAAGGCGATGCCGAAGACTTCTCGCTCGCCTTTGCCCCACGAATTCAAGATCGCCAGTGCCGGAGCCATCGTCACGAAGATGCCAGCAAACAGCACTGCGACTTCGATGATGGGACCGAAGCTGAAGCGATTCTTCTCACGATTGACCTTGGAAGTCGTGGTGTAAGCGGCTCCACACAGCAGAGCCATCAGACCTTCCTGCACACCGAACGGCCACGGCTTGTCGTTGTTGAAGAGACCTCGTCCCGAGGCGTAAATCGCGATCACGACACCTAACAAGAAGAGCAAGTTGTGAGCGCCATCGAGTCCCAGCTTCTCGTGATGTTGGACTTGTTCGAGTTGCGAACCCGCTCGCTCCTTGTCTTCGCGAGCCAACGCCATCTGATCCCAGATGTTGAAGATCACCAGCAGGATCAAGTTCGTCAGAGCCCACTGTGGCAGCAGTTGCAAAGTCCACTCGAACGGCACGCCCTTGAGATATCCCAGGAACAGTGGCGGGTCGCCCAGAGGTGTTAGCAAACCTCCACAGTTCGACACGACGAAGATGAAGAACACGACCACATGGGCCACTCGGGTGCGTTGCTGGTTGGCTCGCAGCAACGGGCGGATCAACAACACCGAAGCTCCGGTCGTTCCAATGAGATTCGCTAGGACTGCTCCCAGGCCCAGCATGGCGGTGTTGGCCAAGGGCGTGCCTGACAACGAACCTCGGATGTAGATGCCGCCAGTGATGACGAACAACGAGGTCAGCAGCACCATGAAGGACAGGTACTCTTCACCCTTTTCGATGAGGTTGTGAATGCCGGTCTGACCAAAGGCCGTGGCGAAGTAGAGAGCGATGGGAACCGCGCAGACCGCTGCGACAATGCCCTTGCTCTTGTTGTGCTCCCACCAATGTCCCGCCACCAACGGCAGAATGGCGATGCATAACAGCAACGACGCGAACGGGATCAGCGTCCACAGCCCCAGCTCGGTTCCTAGATTCACATGCCCGGCTTCAGCCGCCAAAACCGAGAACACCGGCAGACCAACATCGAACGTCACAAGCAGCTCCTTCAGAGTCAGTGGGAATGAGTCGAGCGACTTATTCTTCGCGTGGTGCAAACTGAGAGATCAGCCGCCAAGCGTAAACGCCCGGCTCATAAACGAAACGCGTTCCTCGGTGCTTCGGGTTGAGGATGGTTTCGTTCGTAACCACTTGGGTGAGGTCCGCTTAATCGTCGTCGCGGCGCTGCGAACCGAGAATGCGATAGGCGTAGTAGAGCAACGTCAGCAGTGATTCGAGCGTCGCCGCGACATAGGTCCAACCCGCAGCGTTTAGAACTCGGCGGACCGCCAAAGAACCTTCACCATCCACGATGCCGTAATCAACCAACAACACCTTCGCGCGGTTGCTGGCATCAAACTCCACCGGCAAGTTCACCAACTGGAAGAAGACCAGTCCGCCATAACAGACCAGTCCGATGATCAACAGCTGAGGATTACTCATCAGCATCCCCAGCAACATCATGCCCATGAACAGCATGGGGCCGTATTGAGCGGCTGGAACTGCGGCATTGCGGACGATCAGCGGCAAGTAACCCGTCGCATGCTGAATGGCATGGCCGGCTTCATGAGCCGCGATGCCGACTGCTGTTGCCGTACGAGTGTGATAGACCTCGGAACTGAGCCGCAGCACGCGATGGCTGGGGTCGTAGTGGTCTGACAGTTGGCCGTAGGTCTCTTCGATGCCTACGTCATGCAATCCGGCTCGATCGAGTATGTGTCGCGCCGCAGCCGCTCCCGTTAGACGAGCATCAATCTGCATGCCGCTGGCATAAGTCGATCGAATCCGAAACTGCGCATACATCATGAGCAGCACTGCTGGAGCAGTGGCGAGCATCAGCAAAGGATCAAAGTAGAACATCGGTCACACTCCTGGATCGAAATCCAAAACCATCATTCCACGGCGGCAAATACCTTCCGCCAAACTGGCATCGAATACGTCCCTGCAACGTCCTGTGCGAATCGAATGCCGAAGCAAATTCATCGAGTTGGTGGGAATAGACGCACCGCTTATGTCTGCTCGTCATCAATCCATTTGGGAAGCTGCGTTGGTCGAGCGGTCGAGATCCGATCCAACAACTTGGCAGGTTTTGATTCAACCAACAGCAACTGCCGATGCTCGCTGCGCAGCAGTTTTTCTGCCACCACGTGATCGAGAAAGGTCAGCAGCGGATCAAAAAAGTTGGCGACATTCAGCAGCGCATACGGCTTGGCATGCAGCCCCAATTGCCCCCACGTCCAAACTTCGAAGAACTCTTCGAACGTGCCAATTCCACCCGGCAAAGCCACGAATGCGTCGCTCAGCTCTGCCATCAATGCCTTCCGTTCGTGCATGGTGTTGACGACTTTGAGCTGCGTCAGTCCGACATGTTCGACTTCTTTGTCGAGCAGGAATTGAGGAATTACGCCAATTGCTCGGCCACCTTTCGCGAGTACCGAATCAGCAAGCTCGCCCATTAAACCAACACTGCCGCCGCCGTAGATCAGGTCGATGTCTCGTTCGGCCAGAAGTGCTCCCAACTGACGAGCTGCCACGATGATTTCAGGATTCGCGCCGCGACTAGAGCCGCAAAAGACACACACAGAACGCATATCAAATCTTCCTCGGAGCTTGTTTTAGAAACAGGTGACTTCATCTGGCTGCGCACTCGACCAACTTCAACATCGAGTGACAATCGATCGCCGTAGAGGCCGTTGCATCGGACCTGATGATGAACCGCAAGCCATCGCCGTGTCGATCACCTTCGAGTTCTCGCAAGCCCTTCGAATGCAGTTGCTGAGCAGCGCTTCCTCGGCCTAGCCGCAGCATGTGACGAGTCGAGTCGATTACACCGCCAGAGCTCGACCGTTATGAATCCTCGATCGCTTAAGACGCAACTGAAGTTTCGGCGCGACGAAGTGATGTCGATCTCTCACTGCGCTCCTCTTTCGTTTACGGATCAAACCATGAAGCACTGTGGCGTGATTGCCTGCCTGACTTTGCTGCTGGCCTTTGGGGCCTCGATTGGAGCCGAAGACAAACCGCGACATGGCAAGTTCTTGTACGTCGCAACTCCGGGCGTGCGGAACTATCTCGAATACGGCGGGCACGGGCTGCTCGTGTTTGATATCGAGCACGATCACAAGTTCGTGAAGCGGATTCCGACCGGCGGGCTCGATGACGGCAAGCCCATGAACGTGAAGGGCATTTGTGCTTCGGCAGCGACCGGGCGAATCTACATCAGCACCATCAAGACGTTGATGAGCCTTGACCTGCACACCGACAAGCTGTTGTGGGAACGCAGTTACGAAGGTGGCTGCGATCGCATGTCGATCTCGCCCGATGGCAAAGTCATCTACTTGCCGTCGTTCGAGAAGGATCATTGGCATGTCGTCGACGGGGCATCGGGAGACGTCATCGCGACGATCACTCCGAAGTCGAAGGCTCATAACACGGTCTACGGTCCCGATGGTAAGTGGTGCTATCTGGCTGGACTCGGTTCGCCATTACTCACGATCGCCGACACATCGAAGCACGAGACCGCACGAACGGTCGGTCCTTTCAGCGCGGCCATTCGTCCCTTCACGGTGAATGGTCGGCAGACGCTCGCGTTCTGTTGCGTCAATGAATTGCTCGGCTTTGAAGTGGGTGACATCACTACCGGAAAGATGACTCATCGCATCACCGTGACCGGCTTCAACAAGGGCCCCGTCAAACGACATGGTTGCCCGAGTCACGGCATTGGACTGACTCCCGATGAGAAAGAAGTTTGGGTTTGCGACGCTCACAACCAGCGGATGCATATCTTCGATGCGACCATCATGCCTCCCCAGCAAGTGGCCTCATTAGCCGTGCGCGATGAGCCGGGTTGGATCACCTTTAGCATCGATGGCAAACTCGCTTGGCCTTCTTCCGGTGAAGTGATCGAAGTCGTTACTCGCCGAACGATTGCCACGCTGGAAGACG
>OMIV01000252.1 GCA_900299185.1 Planctomycetaceae bacterium | reverse complement strand
GCCTTTTGAGATTGCTCAGTCGCACGCCCGTGACGAAGCAGCTCGTGCTCAAGGCGAGTCACACGTTTCCCGAGCCCTTCACCGACGAACGCCGCGTTCGCGAACGGATGCAAGCGATGGCCGATGGGGGATTGGTGCGAATTTTCAATGCCTCTGCCGTCGGCGGCTTGCTGAACTACTACAAGTTGACCCCCGAAGGCTTTCGACACGTGCATAACAACGCCGATGAGAACATGCCGGGGCGCAGCTTCTTTGCAGAGATCTCGCCGAGCAGCTTTCAGCACACACTCACCGTCGCTGAAGTTATCGTGCAAGTCATGGTCGCGAGTCATGAGCACGGTATCTCGATCGAGCGCTTTCATCGGGAGAACGAATTGATCCTCGAAGCGGCGAGCCAGTCGCTCAGTCCCGATTGCCACTTTCAACTCAAGCATGGCGAACGCGTCTTTCAGTTGCTGTTTGAGATCGACAACTCGACCGAGTCCATCGACTCCTTCAGCCATCAGAGCATCAAGAACAAGGTGCTCGGTTACGACACCTATCAAGATGGAATTCTGACGACATGGGCTAAGTCAGGGCGATCAGGGACGCGACCCGCGTTTCGAGTCGTGTTCCTCACGAAGTCACAAGAGCGAGCCGAGCACATTCTTTCGCTGGCTCACGAACTGGCGAACAATCGCGACCGACGTCTCATCGTCGCGGGTTTGCAATCAGACTTTCTGACCGAACGCGATGCCCTTCGAGCACCGATCTTTCTCGACCACTTCGGCAAGTGGCAGTCGCTCGTGAATCCGCACGCGACGGCAACCTTCATCAAGACTCCAGTTCGGTTGCGACGAGCGATAGCGCCGCAGGCATTCGTTTGATAGCGTGATGCCCTCGCCGACTTCGATCGGTCGCTGGAGTCGAGTATCAAGTCGACTCCGTTCTCCTATTGGACGACGAACTCAGCCGACCGAATCCGAGATGAAGCGAGCCGCCTCGCAGTGGCCCACGCAAACCCTTCGAGGCGGTTTTGTGGTAGTCTCGGTCGCGTGCGGAAGAGCCTGCAAACTCCGGCGAATAACGAACGCGGACCGCGTTACATGGAGAAGGTGTTTGCGGCGATTCATCAATCGAATCATCAGCATCGTGCGGTCGTCTTTGGCTTTGATTCGAGTGCTCAACAAGTCGAGATGTTTGTTGAATTCCCTGATGGATTCGAGCCGCTCGTCTGTGATCCGATCACGGCGAACTACCCGCAATGCACGCTGAATATCGCAGCCAATACCGAGAATCAGACCAATCATGAGAGAGTCAATTGGTCGGCAGAACTCACGCTCGTGCCGGACTTGTTCCCAATACTCCGTCACGGACAGTTCGATGACACGCTCAATCGCAACTTTGCCGATCCGATCAACGGCATCTTGAGAGCGATCAAGCCGAGCACCGACTCAACGTGTTGCATCGAGATCGAAGTACGGCCCGCGAGTCATCGACGATGTCATGCTGCGAAGAAGGCCATACATCGTCTCGATCGAGCCTTCTTTCATCAGCATCATCGCCTCGCTGCGTTCTATGCGCGGCACATCACGCGGCGGGCTACGTGGCCGCTCGCATGGCTGATCGGTCTGATGGCGGCTCGATCTCACGGTCACATGCCGAGCCATTCGCTCGCTACATCAACGAGCCGCACGCATGAACGCGAAGCTGACCTGCAAGCCGCGAGCGACAAGCTTGGCGGTCATCTCTTTGCAGCACACATCCGATTGACTGTCACGACGACACTCCATTCGCAACGCAATGCTCAACGTCGATTGCGCGCCATTGCTGGAGCATTCGGTGCTTTCACGAAGTCGCGATTGGCGATCTTTCGACTCGGCTCCATGCGTCGGGCGTCAAGACGATACAATCACGGTCGAGGCTTCCTGATCTCACACGAAGAACTCGCGACGTTGTGGCATCCGCCAACATCAACGGTGCAAGCTGAGAGTCTGCCGACAACACCATTCACGGAGCTGGAAGCTCCTGTTGGTCAATCGATCTACTCGGGAAAAGAAGAGGGAGCCGCGACGCTCGGTCGCATCCACTTTCGTGACGATGCTCGCGAGTTCGGGCTCTCGCAAGAAGACCGCCGCCGACATCTCTACATCGTCGGCAAGACCGGCATGGGCAAGACGACGCTGCTCGAAAATTTGATCTTGTCGGACCTCGCTGCCGGTCGCGGTTTGTGTTTGATCGACCCGCATGGCGACCTCGCTACAGCGATCATCGACAAGACTCCGACGCATCGCACGAACGACATCATCGTGTTCGATGCTGCCGATCGTGAGTTCGCCGTGCCCTTCAACCCGCTCGCCTGTCGCGATCCGGCACTCGTCGATCAAGTGACTTCCGGAGTTGTCTCAGCCTTCAAAAAGTTGCATGACTCATGGGGGCCAAGACTCGAAGACACACTTCGCAACGCCGTCTTCGCGATCGTCGAACAAGGTGGCACGATGGTCGAACTGATCCGCTTGTTGTCCGAAGCCAACTACCGAGCCCAACTCGTTCCGAAGATCGATGACGAGATCGTCCGCAACTTCTGGTTGCACGAGTTCGCGGCATGGGACGATCGCTACCGCACGGAAGCCGTCGCTGCGATTCAGAATAAGATCCGCCCCTTCCTTACGAGTCGCACGATGCGGGCCATAGTCAGCCAATCTCATCACTCGATCGACTTGCGTGAGATCATGGACTCGGGAAAAGCGTTGATCGTGAATCTCAGCAAAGGACGAGTCGGCGAGGATAACGCCACGTTGCTGGGTGCATTTCTTGTGACAGCCATTCAACAAGCAGCTCTCACACGAGCCGACATGCCCGAGTTGGATCGTCGTGACTTTTTTCTCTACGTCGACGAATTCCAAAACTTCGCGACAAGTTCCTTCGCCACCATCTTGAGTGAAGCTCGCAAGTACCGCTTGAGCCTGACCATCGCTCATCAGTACCTCGGCCAACTCGACGAACAGACCGAAAGTGCCGTCTTCGGCAACGTCGGCTCGATGATCACCTTTCAAGTCGGCAGCGACGACGCTCAAGTGCTCGCAACACAACTCGCCAAACACGAAGGCCAGATCACTCAGCAAGACCTCACGAACCTGCCGAAGTATACGGCCTACGCCCGCATCTTAATCGACGGCCTGCCGAGCAAACCGTTCTCGATGACAACTCTGCCGCCAATTACGAGCACTGACCTCCGTCGCACTGACATTGTCCGGCAAGTCTCAAGACGCCAATTCGCGACACCCTTGAAGACCTCAATTGCAACATGAGGCCGCATGAGTACGAGTCAGAATCATTCTCTCCCGAGTGGAGCATCGTCCGGCGTCTCTGATCGCTGGACTGCTTGCGCGGCAAGTCGAATTGAGGCAGTGTGGAACGGTCTGCTCGCAGACTGCGAGTTACTCGTTCCTTCCCACTGACAGGAGACTGATTGATGGCCAAAGCACGCATCGCACGAGACCCAAACAATCCCGCCTACGTGATGATCCCGGACGAACTCAAAGACGTGATTCCGAAGCCTTACGCGACGGAACAAGTTCCCGATCCCAACGTCTATGTGAAGCTCTTCACGCCCGACGCAAACTGGACTTGGTTCATCACCGAATACGACTCTGTCGAACGTCGAGCTTTCGGAATGGTCGTCGGACTCGAAACCGAACTGGGCTACTTCGACTTGAATGAGCTCGAAGAGATCCGAGGCCCATTGGGTCTGCCGATCGAGCGCGATCTTTCATGGCAGCCAAAGCCGCTCTCCGTTGTCCGCAAGGAGACCGAGTAGCTCACTGGCCTCAGCGACATCGTTGAGGCCATTTCTCAATACATGCAAGAAGGCAGAACGACTTGACGATCGCGGTGCTTTGAAGTGCGGCAACATCTCGCGTTGTTGCGCTCGCCTCCGATGAGGTTCACGATGAGGCGTGGCTCATTCGATGGTCGAGTGGGCTTTGGCTGAGAGTCGTTCTTTCTCATGTTCGGAGCTTGGTGTTATGGCCACGTTGAAGTTGGCGTCTCATGAGTTGGTTCGTCGTCGTCCCGATGAGAGCTTTCCCACGATGGAAGCGTTGCGGGAACACTGTCGCCGAGAGCGACAGCAATCAGAGGATCGTTGGCTTGTGCCGCGATCATTACAGCCCGTCGCTCAAGCGGGTGAGTTGTTCTTCAGTGCCGCGAACGATCGAGCTTTTCTTCCATCCGACTGGAGCTTCTCGCAGATCTGCCGTCTGTGTGGAGTCGACAAGGAGACCGTCAATCGGCTCACTCCAGACACAGCAGCAGCGGTCTTTCGCGAGACACTGCCTGCGAGCAACAAGCCGGTGCAGCTTCTCACCACAGAAGCGAACCTGCGGTCGATTCACGGCACGGTCTACACACGGTTGTGGAACGCCGAATTGCTGGAGTGCGTGGCTGATGTCGCTCACGACTTCACGCCGCCGCAACCGGGATGTAACGGCGGCAGCGGGTTGTATTGCGGTGAGCAGGACATGTTCTGCTTTCTCATCGACCCGCAAGGCTGGATCGACATTGAAGGCGATGCGTTTGCACCCGGCTTCTTTGTTTGGAACAGCGAAGTCGGTCGCCGCTCGGTCGGCATTTCGACGTTTTGGTTTCAGAAAGTCTGTGCCAATCACATCGTGTGGGACGCGACGGATGTCGTTGAATTCAGCCGCAAACACACGGGCAAAGTGCAGGATGGGCTCGCCGAGATTCGACAGCACATCGAGGCATTGGTGAAACGACGCGATGAACGTCGAGACGCCTTTGCCACAACGATTCGCAAAGCGATGAGCGAGTCGTTGGGAGACACCGCCGATGCCGCCTTGCAGGCACTGACGAAGCAGGCCATTCCGCGAGCGACCGTGACAAGAGCGATCAATGAACTCGGTGCTGCGGGGAAGCCATTCACGTTGTGGAATCTGGTCGAAGCATTGACTCGATATCACACAAGCGTGCGTTACGCCGGAGATCGAGCCGAACGAGATCAGCTCGTCGGCAAGCTGCTGGCGTTAGTCGCCTGATCGAGCCCGAATTGTTGAAGGGATTCTTGGCTGAGCGCCCTGCACTGAGTGTAGGGCGCTTTCGTGTATTGTTTATTACTCTCTCGTCGAACTGACCGACGATCAGTCTGCAAGGCTGTCGCGTTGTTCTTCACTCGCGCGAGCCTCATCGCAGTTGAAGATGCGACACAGAAACGGTCGCGTGTCGTAGATCGTGCATAGCCGAGCCTCACGATCGAAGAACCGACACGCTAAGCCGTTCTCATCGTCATTCAAGCGATACCCAATCGGCACTTGCTCGCCTTCAAAACTGTCGAACAGAGGCTGGCACTCGGCGGCGATGCGCGGCTCGCGTTCGCCATCTTCAACATCGACTTCAATGAGGAGCCGCTCGCAACAGTTCCCGCAGTGACAGTCGCACTTCACGGTGTTGTCGATTTCGAGGCACAGGTCGCAGTCATCAGGATCGTGTTTGCCGAACTCGTTGATGTCGTGAGATTCAACATAAGCCATCGCGATCAGCATGCCTCATGCTCAGTGGCTCGCGCAACTTACTGACGTCTGAGATGCACTCGCGCTACCGGAACTTGTCTGGTAGCTTGGTAGCCGATGACTCCACTTGAGCACGTACCGGATGACTTGGAACTTCTCTACGAGTTCCAGGAGTGGCGTCATGCAACGGCGATCTTGGCAACAGATTTTCCCGCCGAGTGGGCTGAGATCGTTGATGTCCTGCGTGGCTTTCGACTGAAGCGTTCCGACGTGGCCGCAAAGGGTGGAAGAAAATCTCCAGTCGCGACCTCGATTGATGGAGCCTTCTACGCGCGCGGTTGGGTCGAGAAGCGATTCGACACCAAGATCCAGATCGACGCTGACACGCATGACTCGCCGACTCATAAAGTCGACTGCTTCAAGAACCGCATCGCGTTGGAGGTCGAGTGGAATAACAAGGATCCCTTCTTCGACCGCGACCTCAACAACTTCCGCCTATTGTTCGATCTCCGAGTCATCAGCGTGGGCGTGATCATCACTCGCTGCGATGAGTTGCAGGCCATCTTTGAGTCGCTGGAAAAAGGAAGTTCCTACGGCAATTCGACAACTCACATGAGCAAGCTCATTCCGCGCATTGAAGGCGGTGGCGGAGGTGGTTGTCCGATACTTGTCGCAGGAATCAAGTCGGATTTGTACGACCCTATGGTATAGTCGGGTCATGCCTCATCTTGCTGATCTTGGTCGATTTCACACGATCCTCGCTGACCCGCCGTGGCAGTTCATGAACCGTACCGGAAAGATGGCTCCCGAGCACAAACGCTTGCTGCGCTATCCGACGATGCCGCTAGCCGACATCAAGGCCCTGCCCGTGAATGAACTCGCTGCCGAGCACGCGCATCTCTATCTATGGGTGCCGAATGCGCTGCTGCGCGAAGGCTTGGAGGTCATGGACGCATGGGGCTTCCAGTACAAGACGAACTTGGTGTGGTTCAAGACTCGCAAAGACAACGGCCCTGATGGCCGAGGCGTGGGCTTCTACTTTCGCAACGTCACTGAGGTGCTGTTGTTTGGGGTCAGAGGCCACATGCGAACGCTGGATCCGGGACGCACTCAGGTGAACTGCATCGCCGCCCGCAAACGCGAACACAGTCGCAAACCCGATGAGACCTACGACCTCATCGAAGCATGCAGCCCCGGCCCGTTCTTGGAGTTGTTTGCTCGTCATCCTCGACGCCGCTGGGTGCAATGGGGCAACGAGATCGAGCAGCACGTGCGAGACATTCACCGGCCTGCAATGGCGGTCCGTCGTCCTTTGGTCGAATCCCGATCGCTGGCCCTTCAGCCTGCTTGAGCATTGCCACTCGCTGAAATTGAACTGAGCAACTTCTTCTCTTCCGAGTCGACTCCGTCGAGTGGCGATTCCAATCGCCACTCTGGTCAACACAATCAAGTAATTTGCGTTACATCAATAACTCATTGCGCCGAGTGGTGCTTTCTGGCACCGTCAGTCCTGATGGCTTGTGTTTAAGCCATCGCTCTCACCGAGAGCCGAGTGATCCTTCACCTTACAGACTTGAGGAGTGACGTCATGTCAAAGAGCAAAGCCGCCGAAGCCCGGCAGCCCGAAAAGAAGATCGGTCCGTTCGCCAACGGAATCGGTATCGCCATCTGGCTGAATGAAGTCGAGACCGATGATGGCCCGAAACGATTTCGGAGCATCACATTGAATCCGCGCCGCTACCAAGATCGCACAACCGGCGAGTGGAAAGACTCCGTGAGCTATCAGCCATCCGATCTTCCCGCGATCTTGTTCTGCCTGAATAAGGCTCAGGAGTACTGCTACGAAACTCCGATCCCCGGCACCTCTCCCGAGTCCGCGACGAATGAAGGACAACCATTCTGAACGGCTCTCGCAGCCGCCCCCTGAGTCTCTTGAAGCTCGGGGGCGGCGACTTCAGCTATCGAACTCTTGGTAATGTCGTCGCTCCAAAAAAGCAGAAGCCCGGCAGCATCATGCTCCGGGCTTCTCCGTTGCCGTGATTGAATTGCAACTACGACTTCTTGCCGTCCTTGCGGTCATCGTTTGACCCAGTCGGCTTCGGCTTGCCTTCTGCAGGTTTGTCTTTGTGACTGCCACCATTCGCCATGATCGTGCTCCTCAAACAGCTCCCGTCGAACTCGGTTTCCCACAATAGGAAATTCCGATTTTGGGAAACACTAGGCAGCTCCGTAGCGTGGATCAAGCAAAATCAGACCACGTTTAGGAAGTTGCTTGCGATCCATGAAGAAGTCGAAGTTCACGAAGCAGTACTCAAGACTGCTCGAAGCCTTGAAGCAGGCTCGAATTGATGCTGGCCTTACTCAAGCCGAAGTTGGGAAGAAATTTGGAGGCCATGCGTCGTTTGTGTCGAAGTGCGAATCCGGCGAACGTCGCATCGACGTTGTTGAACTCAATTACTTCTGCAAGCTCTATGGTCTGACACTCATCGACTTCGTCGAACGGCTTGCACTTGAGTAGGGTTCGGTTGCGGGCCGCGGCCTCATTGAAGATCCCTGTGAAGGTTGATCATTCTCCGCAATCGCCATTGAAGCGGTATCGACACTGCGGAGCCCTAAGAGTTGGCTCGCTCGGCTGTAGTAGTTTCGCAACGTGTCCCGCGAAGCGGCTAACAGGATGACCTCTAACAGAATGAAGGCGATGTCGAATGGGATCAAAGAAAGTTCATGGTGCTTGATCCTGTAGCAGACATACGAGATCGCCGTTGCGAGAGCCACGTTGGAGTAAAACAAGTAGTGTCGATAATGGATCTCGATCAGTAACCGAAACGCCGTGACATTTTCACCCAAACGCGAGAAATCGAGTGGTGGTAGCTCGACTCCAGTCATTGCATGCAAACGGTCAACCGTCGCCCATCTCAGGGCGCTCACCGTCATGCCAACAGCGATCGACGCGATCGTTAGATACAAGAAACCGCCGAGTGTCGGACCGCCTGTTGCATTCGGTGCGAACCATTGAGCGATGGTCGGCGAGAACTCACTAACACCAATCAGGACTGCTGCTCCCGGAACCAAGTAGGCAATCAATGGGCCAAAGGTCTGGTCCGAAACTGGCTGCATGGGCTTACTCTATCAGAGCTCAGTCTGTACTTGGAAATTGTGCTCTTGAGACGTCCGCTACGACAGGCTTGTGACCACGAGAGATTCCCAAATAGCGATAGAAGGTCGCTCGTGAAATTCGCAGAGACTCGCAGATCGCAGCAATCGAGAGCGAACGATTCTCGTGCATCGTTCGAGCCATCAGGACGCGGGGATCACGAACTGAAATCGCCGGTCGCCCACCCTTGCGTCCGCGTGCTCGTGCGGCTTCAAGCCCAGCCTTTGTGCGTTCAACAATCAATCGTCGCTCGAATTGAGCCAACGCACTAAAGATGTGAAACACCAACTCGCCGGTGGCTGTTGTGGTATCAATTGCCCCATCGCAAATGGATCGAAAACCGATTCCGCGAGCTCGAAGCGATTCAACGACGGTCACCAAATGAGAAACCGACCGGCCCAAACGATCGAGTCGCCAGACCAAAAGAACGTCGCCACTTTTGAGCGTCCCAAGACAAGCTTCCAAACCCGGCCGATCGGTCTTCATTCCCGAGCCCGTGTCTTTGAAGAGCAACTCATCGACAACGCCGTGTTTTCGGAGAGCGTCAACTTGAAGTGCCAAGTCTTGACCGTGAGTTGACACGCGAGCGTATCCAATGGTCCTACCGCCAAATGTCTCAGAAGTCTTAGCCATCAACGGCAAGATGATACCTTGAAACCCGAGACGGCATTCCGAGATCAACTTGCGACTTCAGATCATCGGTGGTGTTGTCATTCGCCACACGTCTCAACAAACGACCGAATTCTGAGACGGTAATGCTGAGCCGAATCTTGGCTTCATTCATCTGCTTTTGTGGCACGGAATCCGGCACGGAATTCTTGAAACGGCTACCTAATTTCTAGTAAAAAATGGAAAGTTGAGTGAGCCGACGCGTGAATGCCCAAGGAATGCAACTTCCACGGGCGTAGTGCGTTAGAGATGAATATGCCGTGACTTCCGATGAATGAGATTCCGGCCTTCGGAACCGAGGGTTGGGGGTTCGAGTCCCTCCGGGTGTACTTTGCTAAAGTGAATTCAGCAAAGATTTTAGTTTCAGAAGCTCCTCAGCACTCAGTTGGGGAGCTTCTTCTTTTCCCCCCACGTACTTGATTACCGCTCGTAAGTATCAGGATTGGTGGCTGGGTGTCGGTGAGGACTTCAGTCAGGAACTGGAGCGGGGAGCGGATGAGTTGCTCGCAGGTCACCAGTACCGAACTCAGCACGGCTTAAGCGTGAGCTCCCACCCAAGTCCGATTGCCGCCCCACGCTTTCCGATTTACGACCGACGGGCGAATGGCTTGCTCGTCGCGTCGACGTTCTCGTGTCGCAGGAATGTGAACCACTCGCTCAGATGGTTCTGCAGGTGATTGACGAATCTCGCTTGCTCAAGATTGGAGCGCGGCGTATCGAGCAACTCCTGTAATGCGTCTTCCAGCAGGTCCGCGCATTCACGCAACTCGGAGCGAGTCGCTCGCCTGGCGACGTGCTC
>OMIV01000251.1 GCA_900299185.1 Planctomycetaceae bacterium | reverse complement strand
CGACTGAGAAGGTCGATCGCAGCCGTCCCATCAGTTTGACCGAGTATCGACCGGGTGTTTTCGAGACGCGCATTCCGGTTTCGGATGCGGGCGACTATGTCGTTCGCGTCAACGATCCCGTCACCAAAGAGCCTGTGGATGTTTTCTTCCAGGTGGCGAATCTCTCGATCGAGCGTCGCAGCGCGACTCGCAATCTGGCGCTGCAACAGAACCTCGCGGCTGAAACGAACGGACGCAGCGTGGAGTTCGACAACGTCAGCGAAGTGCTCACCAAATTCGACCCACCGCGTCTGAAGGAGACCTCGGTTGAAGTGTTCCCGCTGTGGAGCACTTGGCTGACTTTCGCGGTCATCATTGGCTTGATGCTCACCGAGTGGGGCTTGAGGAAGCTGTCGAACTTGGTATGAGCCGTGATGGTTCTCACTGATGACTCGGAGCAGCTAAGCACGTTGAAAGAGATCCTCACGGCAGGAACCAGCCATGCGAGCCGCGTTGTTCGAGTTCTTGCTCTTTGGATTGAAGGAAGCTCGGGCCTGTATTTTTTCTGGCAGCTTCTTCGCGATCTTGCTGCTTTCAAAAGTCATCCCACTGGGACCGGTGCCGCGCTACGACTTCATTTTGGCGGCGGCCATTTTGCTGCAAATTGGCTTCCTCGTGACGAAGGTTGAGTCACTCGCCGAGGCCACGGTGCTGTGCCTGTTCCACGTAATCGGCCTGGTGTTGGAACTCTTCAAGACGCATCCATCGATTGGTTCGTGGAGCTATCCCGAGTTCTGTTACTGCCGCATTGGGACCGTGCCGCTCTACAGCGGTTTCATGTACGCCGCCGTGGCGAGTTACATGTGCCAGGCCTGGCGGATCTTCGATTTGAGATTGGAAAACTATCCGTCGTATCGCCTCAGCATTCCGCTGTGCTTGGCGATCTATGGCAACTTTTTTTCGAATGCCTTCATGCGTGATCTGCGACTGATTTTGATCCCGCTGGTCTTCATCACTTTTGCTCGCACGAAGGTCTACTTTACTCCATGGAAGACGCGGCGCTTGATGCCCATGGTGATCTCGTTCATCTTGATCGGCTTCTTCATTTGGGTTGCCGAGAACATCGCGACGTACTTGGGCGCGTGGGTGTATCCCGAGCAAACCAGTCGTTGGACAACGGTCTCATTTCAAAAGCTGAGTAGCTGGTTCTTGTTGGTCATCATCAGCTTTGTGATCGTCGCGGACCTCAAACACTTACGAGAGAAGACGCAGCGCGAGCAGGAGTGAGAAGCATTGAGAATCTCAGTCGCGGAGTGACTGAGCTACGTAGCCGAGCCGCTCCGCGACTTGGTCTTTTTCTCCGACCGGGTCACGCGACGGCGGCTGAGGTCGCTGTCTTACCTACAGATGGCTTGTGTAGCAGTGACGTGGGGGCGAGTTGCGACTGTCCTCCCCAGTCGGCAACATGCCCGTCCGCTTGCGACCAACCTCTTGCTCCCGCCTCTGAAGGATGTTCGACATGAAACGATTGGCTCGCGAAGTCGCTCTGGCGGCTTTGATCGCATCGTCCACGGGAATCGCGACGGCTGAGGAAGCCGCTCCCAAAGTGCCAGCCGGACTGCCTGCTGTGGCTTGGCCGAAAGACAATCAACCCACTGCTGACAAGATCTCGCTCGGCATGCAGCTCTACTTCGAACCGCGCTTGTCGAAGGACAACACGGTCTCGTGCGCGAGCTGTCATGATCCCGCCAAGGGCTTCAGCAACGGCGAACGATTTGCGACCGGCGTCGGTGGTGCCAAGGGAGGACGCAGCGCACCGAGCGTGATCAACTCGGCTTACTACGCGCAGCAGTTCTGGGATGGCCGCGCAGCAACGCTCGAAGATCAAGCTTTGGGGCCGATTCAAAATCCCATTGAGATGGCGCTGAGCCTTGAAGATGCGGTTGCGAAGCTCAACAAGATCGATGGTTACAAGAGCCAGTTCAAAAAGGTCTTTGGGACCGACGTGAATAAGGACGGCATCGCCAAGGCGATCGCGGCTTACGAGCGAACGGTGCTGTCGGGCAATGCTCCTTACGACAAGTTCAAGGCGGGCGAGCCGCATGCTTTGTCGAAGAAGGCGGCTGAAGGCATGAAGTTGTTCTTCGGGAAGGCTCGATGTTCGGCATGTCACACCGGGCCGAGCTTTAGCGACAACGGCTATCACAACCTTGGCATCGGAATGACGGCCAAAGAATCCGACGTTGGTCGCGAAGCGATTAGCAAGCTGGCCGGTGATCGAGGGGCCTTCAAGACACCGACTTTGCGCGAGATCGCGAAGACCGCTCCTTACATGCACGACGGCAGCTTGAAGACGTTGGAAGAGGTCGTTGAGCACTACAACAAAGGCGGCATCGCCAACGAGTGGCTCGATGAAGAACTCGTTCCACTGAACCTGACGGCTGATGAAAAGGACGCTGTGGTGACCTTCATGAAAGAAGGACTGAGCAGCGCGGACTACCCAGCTCATAAGGCTCCGAAGTTGCCTTAGGTCGAACTCGAACGAATTAGAGAGTGCAGCACGGGATCGAATCCCATGCTACGACGAATCAAACCCGCATCCGGTTTCCCCCGTACCACCAAAGGAAGATGTCATGCTGAAGAATTGGAAGTCTCTGTTTCTGGCCAAGGCTGCTGTTCTCGCATTGGCCCTGTCGGCCACCGCTGCCGAGCCCACTGTGAAGGTCGTGGCTGAAGGACTCGACAACCCGAGCGGCATTGCCGTGCAACCGGGGACTGGTCATGTCTTCGTCGCGAGCCATGCTGGCATTCATCGCGTTGATCCCAAGACCGGCAAGCTGACCGCAGAAGTGACTGGCTATCCCGAGCCGACTGACATCTATGGCAAGGGGCCTAAGTATCCCGTTGGTCCGTTGGGGTTGGCGTTCATCGACAAGGAGTGGCTGGTGGTTGGCGACGGCAGCGGAGTCGATGGTGAGGAATTGGTTCGCATCTACAAAGTCAGCGACGCGCCTGCTGCAAAGCCTCAGAAGGAAGACGCTGCTGCTCAGACGTTGGGCCCAATTGGTCCTTGCGAGCAAAGCCCCAAGGGCGAAGGCAACTTCTACGGCGTAGCAACCAACGGCAAGTCGATCTATGTGACATGTAATGGCGATGACACCAAGGGATGGGTTGCTCACGCAGCTCTCAATCATGGCAAGGCCGGGCCGTTGACTCTGAAGATCGCCACCAAGCCTGCGACCAACGTCGATGCTCCCGGTCCCATTGCCTTCTCTCCCGAAGGCAAATTGGTCGTTGGCCAAATCGGCGAAGTGAACCAAGCGGGCGATAGCTTGCTGACCACTTACAACGACAAAGGCGAGCTCGATTCGAAGATCGCCTTGGGCATCAATGACATCTGTGGATTGGCCTACCACCCCAAGTCGGGCAAGTTGTTTGCGACCGACTTCTCGTGGATCGACGCCACGAAGGGCGGACTCTTTGAACTCGACACGAAGGCCAAAGAAGGCGGAGCGAAGAAGGTTGTCGGACTCGATAAGCCCACCGGCTGTGCGTTCGATGCTGACGGCACTCTCTACATCGCGGTGTTTGGTACTGGCGAAAAGAAGGGCCAGATCGTGAAGGTCTCTGGTCTCTAATCGATTCTGCATGGTTCTAGCGTTAAGCCGCGAAGTCATCGCAAGGCGGCTTGATCATGCAGTCTGCCTAACTCCCAGAAGCCCGACCTGTGACAGGTCGGGCTTTTCTTTTGGAATTGACTCAAGCTGGGGCCAATCGAGGAACTTTGCAGTCAAATCGGCATCAATTGTTGTCGTGAGTTCGACGGCAGAGGCGCGTTGGTTGACATCACTTGTCCGCGCCCGGAACGATTCACCCGCGCTGTCGACTCGCCCTCTCTCGAACCGCGGTGGTGGCCGGTCGCCCTTCGAGAATCGACTTCTTGTCGTAGGAACTGCTCCATGCTGCTCATCTCTTGGCTGCGTCAGCTTCAGTCCCGTTCGCAACGCCGTGCGGTTCGACGTGTCCACACAGCAAACTCACCGCAACTCCCAGCGGCCATCGGTGAGTCGTTGGAGCACCGCACGCTTCCAACAGTCTCCGCGCTGTTGGTGCTCGGCGAACTGCAAGTTCAATCCGATGCGGGCGACAGCATCACGGTGCGACCAAGCCCGACGAATAATGCTCGCGTTGAAGTGCTGGCCAATGGCACGACGCTGGCCTCTCTGGGCACTGTGCTGACGAGCCAAGTGCAACGACTGAGAGTGACCGGCGGTGGGCTTGATAACGCGATCAATCTCAGCGCGGTCTCATCGTCATCGTTCCCGGCTTTAAGTTCCGTGATTGTCGATGGTGGCAACGGCAGCGATTTGATTACCGGAACCGCGAACCTCAATGACTCGCTGCGCGGTGGCGATGGCAATGACAACATCACCGGCGGCAGCGGTCTCAACTTCATCGACGGCGGGAATGGCAACGACATCATCGATGGTGGCTCGGGTAACGACTCGCTGCGCGGCGGTGACGGCAACGACAATATCTTGCGAGGTGCTGGTAACGACACGATTGATGGCGGCGATGGCAACGACTTCATCTCGGGCGGTGATGGCAGCGATTCGATTCTGGGTGGTAACGGAGCCGACACAATCGAAGGTGATGCGACCGGCTTTAACGATGTCGGCAATGACACAGTCGATGGCGGAGCAGGGCTCGACACAATCCGTGGACAAGCTGGTAACGACTTCCTCAACGGCGGCTTAGATGCCGACAGCGTGCAAGGCGATGACGGAAACGATTCGCTGTTTGGCGGTGGTGGCAACGACATCCTGCAAGGCGGCAACGGTATCGACAGTCTCACGGGCAACGCTGGCAATGACACGATGGAAGGCGGTGCTGGTGACGACTTCGTGATGGGCTCTGACGGCAACGACACCGTCTATGGAGATGACGTCGGCGCATCGACCAGCGGCAACGACATCGTCAATGGTGGCGGCAACGACGACATCGTCTCTGGTGGCCAAGGGAACGACACGGTCTATGGCGGCGGTGGCAACGATCGGTTGCTGGGCGATGCCGGCAACGACACCGTCAATGGCCAATCGGGAACGGACACCATCGAAGGTGGTGCCGGCAACGACATGATCGTGGGAGCGGACTCTGGTGGCCTGATCTACGGTGACGATTCGCTGGGGCTGACGAGCGGCGACGACACGATCAGCGGTTCGGGTGTGGCGGATGTCATCAACGGTGGGCTCGGCGATGACCTCATCAATGCTGCAGGCGGCAACGACACCGTATCGGGCGACGCCGGTAACGACACCATCAACGGTCAAGGTGGTACCGACGTGCTGACGGGTGGCGATGGTGATGATCTCATCATTCGCAGTTCGGGTGGCGATACCGATACCACATCGGGCGGCACGGGCTTCGACACTCTTGAGTTCCGCGGTACGTCAGGGGCAGAGACCTTCACGATCTCGGCGAATGGAACACGAGTTACACTCACTGATGGCCTCGGCACGGTCACTGTCAGCAACGATGTGGAGACGGTGTCCTTGAACGCGGCAGGCGGCAACGACGTCATCACCATCAACAGCTTGGCGACAGTGAATCCCGCCATCTTACTGGTTGTGAATGGAGATGCGGGAGCAGATCGCATCAACGCGACTGGCTCTGCTTTGGGTTCCGTACTGACTCGGTTGAATGGCGGCACAGAGAACGACGTCATCAATGGCAGCGAGGGCAATGACTCCATCGATGGCGGCGACCAAAACGACACGATCAACGGTGGCGGCGGTAACGACAGCATCACCGGATTGGGCGGAGATGATTCGATCTCTGGTGGTCTCGGTAACGACACGCTCGATGGAGATCTCGGCAACGATGTTCTCAACGGCGGCGACGGCAACGACTCGCTGATTGGCGGCTTCGGAAACGACCGGCTCAATGGTGATGCGGGTGACGACGCGATGTCCGGTGGCTTTGGCGACGACGTGCTGATTGGTCACGACGGCAACGATTCGCTCCTAGGTGATAACGGCAACGATTCACTGACGGGTGCGGCGGGCGACGACTTCCTTGATGGCGGAGTAGGTGACGACGTGGCGCGAGGTAACTCGGGCAACGATCGCATCCGTGGCGACGACGGCAACGACTCGCTGTTTGGCGATGATGGCAACGACACAATTCGAGGCGGCGATGGCAATGACTTCATCGTGGGTGACCTCGGTGATGACGTCATCAGCGCCGATGATGGCGACGACTTCGTGACTGGCGATGACGGCGACGATGCCATCCTGTTGGGAGACGGCAACGACATCGCCAGCGGTGGAGCCAACAACGATTCAATCCTGGGCGGTGATGGCAACGACACGATCTCGGGTAATGGCGCGACCGACATCGTTGCGGGCAATCAAGGTACGAACACCCTGAATGTCGATGCGAATGAGATCAATGAAACGCTAACTCTCAGCGCGGCCATCATGGCGGCCATCAACGCTCTGTAAGTGACTAGCTCGTTGATTGATGCTTGGTCGACGGCCTTAATGAATGGCTTGGAATTACCAGATTCGCTGAAGCCTCAGGTCAAAAGCCTGGGGCTTCTTGTTTGTGACTTTGGGTGAGTCTCACGGGAGCGAACTGCAATGCTCCAGATTTCGGCGGCGACGAACCGGTCACGCGGATTGCTCCTTCTCGAAATTCAATCTGCTCGAGTTGCGGTGACTCCGGACCTTCATGAGTGACCCGCACAATGGCCAGCTCGTGATCTCCTTCGCGTCGCCATTCGACTTCAATGCCGTGGGCTTGAGCCTGCTCGTTGATCTGCTCGATCACTGACTTCAACGGGACTGGAACGAGTCCCGCTTGGATCGACTTCAGCTCAATCGCGACTTCGTTGGGAGCCAGCATGCGAGCCTTCAAGTGGACGCTGACGATGCCGTTCCATTGGCCTGCTTGGTCCACTTTGACACCGATGCGAATGCCGTCGCGTCCAATCTTGACGCGCGGTTGACTGACTTCAGATGGGATGGCATCGGCGAACTCGCGCGGGAAGTCTTCAATCAGCCAAGCGTTGATCTGCGCGTCGGTGAATTCCCGAGTCCACTGCGGCGACGTCTTCATTTCCTCGACGAACTGCTGGGACTGCTCAACAAACTCTTGAGCCACATGCTTCCGCTCGACCGGGTTTGCCAGTTGTTGCTCGACAACGCGATAGAACTCGGGACTTTGAGTGCTTGCCCACCACAGCCAGTACAGCCCGCTCGCCAACAGACCGACGATCAACGTCGCGAGGCCGAGTCGCTTGAGCCATCTCATCGTCGCACTCCTTTGCAGACGAAGACTGTGTTGCCATTGGGGCGGGGGTTGTCATCTTTCGGTCCCCCCAACTCAAGACGAATCCGAGTGAAGGCTGTGTGATGGAAGTTCGAGCGTTTGCCGAGCAAATTCTGTTTTCCGAACTCATTGACCAAAAGTTAGAGCCCGTTGTCGGCGATTTCACTGACCTGCATCCGGGTGAGTCGCAGCGAATCATCGAACCCGCACGCACTCCCGAGTTGAAGTTTGCTGAACGCAAGAAGGCACCGGCCATGCCGAAGCCCGGAGCGTTTGCCGAGCCGGCCAAGCGAGCCCTCGCGCATCACATCTTGGCGAACCACGAATTGCAGGCGCTGGAAGTTATGGCGTATGTGGCGTTGCTCTTTCCCGACGCACCGACTGAGTTCCGAATAGGGCTCGCGCGAATCATGCAAGACGAGCAGCGACACACTCGCATGCACATCGAACGCGCCGCGCATCTGGGGCTCGAATTCGGGGCCTATCCGGTCAACTGCTACATCTGGAAGAAGGCGCAACTCATCGAGAGTGTGCTCGACTATCTCGCCACGCTGCCGCTCGTTTTTGAAGGTCGCAACTTGGATCACTCGCTGGAGTTCGCAACCTACTTTGCCAACGCGGGTGACGAGCGTAGCGCCGCGCTGATGCGCGTCGTGCATCGCGACGAGATTCAACATGTGGCCTTCGGCATCGAATGGCTGCGTAAGTTGCAGCCGCCGGGAGCCGACGAATGGACGACGTTCTGCGAGCACTTGAAGTGGCCGTTACGCCCCGGCAAAGCTCGCGGCGATGTGTTTCAGTTTGAAGCTCGTCAGCAAGCCGGACTGTCAGATGAGTTCATCGAAAAGATCCGCACCGAGGGCTAATTATTTGCCTCGCGTTAAGGACGACCTCTGCGGCGATCACTCATTGTAGCTGCTGGTTAGTCTCTATTGATCCCGATGTCAGAAATCTTACTCAACGCGAATGGAAGGAGTGTGAGTCGGTGTCTCCAGATCAACTCGGCGTTGTCGTCTTGATCGTCTATGCGATCGTGGTCGTGGCCTTGGTCTCTAAAAGCGTGCGCCGTTGTCGCGACGGATGGGGAGTGTGGTTGCTCTATTGCATCGAGCGATTGTATGTGCCGCTGATGTTTCGCTGGCGATCGAACTCGGCTCGCTGCCCGTTGCCGGCGACGGGCGGTGCGATCGTGATTTCAAACCATCGCACGTCGATCGATCCCTTGTTGGTTTGGATGAATCATCACCTGCGTTCGGAGTCTCGTGAAATTCGAGTGGTTGGCTTTTTGACGGCAGCTGAGTACTGCGACATCCCTGGCTTGCGATGGTTGGTCAGAACGATGCGATCCATTCCCGTGAACCGCGACGGCAAAGACATGGCCGCGACTCGAGAAGCGATTCATCGACTTCGAGACGGCCAGATGATTGGGATCTTTCCCGAGGGCAAACTGAATTACGGAACCGACCTGATCGAGGGAAACTCAGGCGTTGCGTTCTTGGCGTTGAAGGCCGAAGTCCCGGTCTATCCCGTCTTCATTCACGATGCACCGCAATGTGGCGACGACATGACCGCTCCCTTCATGACACCCAGTCGTGTGCGTGTGAGCTATGGACCGCCCATCGATTTGTCCGAGTACTTCGGTCGGCGGAACTCACAAGAATTGCTGATCGAAGTTTCGAACTTGTTGATGTCTCGACTGGCCGAAGTCGGCGGCGTTGGTTTCACGCCAGTTGGTAAGCCCACTGCCGATGCAAGCTGACTTGTGACAGAGCGTTGTCGGTCGGTTGCCTGGGAGTTGAGGCCGCGCCTTTGAACGACCATAGTTCCGCCCCGCTTCGTCGGTCCTTGAATGTTGGTGCGTCGCGATGTGCCGCTAACTCGGGACCGGGCCTGTGTCCTCACCTCAGCCCAGTGAGTCTTCTCGATGCACACCTTCGAACCGTCCGATTCGCCGTCCGAGCCACAAGACAACTCGACTCCGTGGTACAAGGAGTTGAACCGCTATCACTGGTTCGTGCTGGTTGTTTCCGCGTTGGGTTGGCTCTTCGATTGCCTCGATCAGCAACTCTTCATCTTGGCTCGACCGGCTGCGATGCGCGATTTGGTGCAAGCTGTTGATGGCATGGACGCGAAGGCTTTGGATCTGGCGCGATCCAATGCGGGCAACTATGCGACGTCCATTTTTATCGCTGGTTGGGCAACGGGAGGATTGGTCTTCGGCATGCTCGGTGATCGCATTGGGCGAGCGAAGACGATGCTGATCACGATCTTGCTTTACTCTGGTTTTACCGGGCTCAGTGCTCTTTCAAAGACCTGGATCGACTTCTCGATCTATCGCTTCTTGACGGGCCTCGGTGTTGGTGGTGAGTTCGCGGTGGGCGTGGCGCTCGTCGCGGAAGTTATGCCAACGCGGGCTCGTCCGTATTGCCTCTCGCTGCTGCAAGCATTGTCTGCCTTCGGAAACATTAGCGCGGCATTCATCAACCTCGGATTGGGAATCGCTGAAGAAGAAGGACTCGTAACGAGTCCGTGGCGACTGATGTTCTTAATTGGAGCATTACCTGCTTTGTTGGCCTTGTTGATTCGTCGTCGTCTTAAAGAGCCTGAAGCCTGGACGAAGGCGAAAGCCGAACAAGTTGCTGCGGGAACAAAGCCGATGGGCTCGTACTCCGAGCTCTTCCGCGATCCTCGGTGGAGGAAGCATGCCTTACTGGGGTTGGTGTTGGGGTGCTCGGGAGTCATCGGTCTGTGGTCGGTCGGCTTCTTTGCTCCTGACTTAATTCGGTCAGTTCAAAAGAAAGAAGTCACTGCCAAGGTCTTTGACGAGCAGCTTGCCGCGGCTAAATCAGCTGGTGATGACGCTCGCATTGCACTGATTGAAGAAGTGAAGGCCGCCGCCGCTGATCCTCAAAAGCAATTGTCCGATGCTGCTAAGGAAGTGAAGACGAAAGTTGATTCGACGATTAACGGGCGGTTGTCACGCTGGGCGAGTTACACCTCGATCGCCATCAACTGTGGTGCGTTCTTGGGAATGTTCGGGTTCGGTGCTCTCTCTCAACGAATTGGTCGAAAGCCAACTTTCGTGATCGCGCTATTGGCTGCGTTTGCCAGCACCGTCAGCGTGTTTTGGTTCTTACAGGACTTCTGGCAAATCTGGGTGATGGTGCCGGTGATGGGCTTCTGCCAATTGTCGCTGTTCGCGGGCTATGCCATCTACTTCCCGGAGTTGTTCCCAACTCGTCTACGAACCACGGGCACCAGCTTCTGCTACAACGTTGGTCGGTTTATCGCCGCTCTCGGACCGATCGTGAAAGGGATGCTGGAGAAGGCTTTTGCCCAAACGCCCGAGCCACTGCGATACGCTGGAGTGACGATGTGCGTGGTGTTCTTGGTTGGGCTGTGCGTGTTGCCATTCTTGCCCGAGACGCGAGGCAAGCCACTGCCTGAATAACGCTGCGACTTTGGTTCCAAGTCGATCACCAAAAGAGTGACGCACGAATTTGAAGCTGCTCAATTCGGGCCGTGAGGCAATGGATTGAGTTGCATCAGATTCGTGCGTCATTTGTTTCTCGCGTGGAATAGTCTCGGCGAGAGCCGCGTCGAGGCAGGACTACTTTTGACGAGACTTCAATGCTGTCGTGATGGATTCGGCAACTTGTTTGGCCAGCGTCTTCGAACCATCAGGCGTGAAGTGGACGTTGGCCGGAAGTTGAATGTCCTTTAGGCGACTCTTGGCGAAGGCGTGCAAGTCGTCGGTCGCGACGTTGTTCTCTTTCATGATCTTGGCCGCGATCTCGTTGTACTTGACGGAGTCATCAGCCACACGTCCGGCTGAGCCTTCGGGAACTGGTGTCGTCGCGCACCAGATCAACGTCGCGTTCGTCTTCTTCAGTCGAGTGACTAACTCGCGGAGATTCTTCTCGTACTGCTCCGGCGGGACTTGTTGCTTGGCTTTGGGATCGGTCGGACTGAGCAATCCGCCTTTCTCATCCATGAACTTGAGGTCGTGAAGTCCCCAATTGAAATGGATGACGTCCCAGGGCTTGTCTCCCAACCACTTGTCGAGATTGGCCAGCCCGTTCGTTGTCGGACCGCAGTTCGTCGTCGGGCGATGCACATTGGCGTGGCCCTTCAACTCTTCTCGAACTGCGATCGTGTATCCAATCGAAATCGAATCGCCGATGAGCAGTACTCGTGGCAATCCCGGCTGGTCTTCAATGACTTTCATCGCCGGATTCTCGGCGCGCTTGGGGGCGGGCTTGGGCTTTTGATCCTGAGCGATCGACGTCGCGCACAAGACAATCATCAATCCGAAACTGGCGAGTTTCTTCAGCATGCAAACTTCCTTCGGCAAAGTTCAACGGTGGATGGAGTCGGGGACAACGTCTGTCTTCGAATGCTCCTCACTACGACGAACGATTCCAATGAGACTTCGCCAAATCTAAGGAGTCGCTGGCCGCAGCAGCACTCACTGAATCAAGAGATTGATGAGTTTGCGCCGCCACTCGCTGCGGGAGATTTTCCATAGCTCCGACTGGAGTGGTCTTTTCGCGACGGCTATGGTTCCATCCCTGCATCGGAAGCCGCTGATTTCAGAATGCCAGGATGGATCGCAAGGCTGCTCAAGTTTGTCGCTCGCAGCGACGAAAACTGCTCGTTCAGCCGACGAAGCTGAGTAATGCAACTTCTACCCGGAGAGTGATTTATGTGGCGAGTGCTTGGTGAACCCGGCAAAGACCTCTGCGACAAGAACCTCGGAATCACCCGACGTGATGTGCTGCGAGTTGGTGGCTCAGGCATGATGGGCCTGACGTTGGGCTCGATGCTCGAACTGCAAGCTCGCGCTGAAAACACTGCTGGCGGAGGCGGACCAGGTTGGAACAAGGCGAAGTCCGTGATCATGGTCTACCTACAAGGTGGACCTTCACATTTGGACCTCTGGGATCCAAAAACTGGAGTGCCTGATAACGTCAAGTCGGTCTTCAATCCGATTGCCACGAAGTTGCCCGGCACGCAGTTCAGCGAACTGCTTCCCAAGCTCGCTGGTATCAATGACCGCTTCACCATGATTCGGTCCATGAGCTACACCCCGAACGGACTCTTCAATCATACGGCCGCGATCTACCAAATCATGACCGGCTACACGACCGACAAAGTCAGCCCGTCGGGACAGCTTGAGCCGCCAGATCCGAAAGACTTCCCGAACTTCGGTTCGAATGTCATCCGCTTGAAGCCACCAGCGGTTCCGATGCTCCCGTTCGTGATGCTGCCTCGACCTCTGCAGGAGAGCAATGTTGTCGGTAAGGGAGGGACGGCTGGCTTCTTGGGTCGCGCGTTTGATCCTTACACGCTTTACCCAGCCGGTGACGACATGGATATGGCCAAGATGACCCGCATCAAGGTCGACGATCTGCAGCTTCGTCCCGACGTCTTCGCAACTCGATTGGAACGCCGTGCTCGCTTGCGAGATTCCATCGTTAAGAAGATGGACGACGTTGATGCCGCAGTTAAGGACTACACCCTCAACGAGTACTACGACAAAGCTCTGAGCTTGATCGTCTCTGGCCGAGCTCGTGATGCGTTCAACCTCGACGCTGAGACTGCAGTGACTCGGGAGCGATATGGCCGCAACACCTTCGGTGACAGCTTGTTGTTGGCTCGACGGCTCGTCGAAGCCGGTACGCGAGTTGTCGAGGTGATTTGGCCTAAGGTTGCGAACTCAGATAACCATTCATGGGACGTCCACGTTGGCCTGTCCGGTCGTATGAAGAACCAGTCGGCTCCAATGCTCGACAGCGGGTTGTCGGCGTTGATTGCTGATCTCGATGAACGCGGATTGCTCTCTGAAACTCTCGTCGTCGCAATAGGAGAGTTTGGTCGTAGCCCGCAACGCGGCGTCTCCACCTCGGGTAACAGCAACTCGGACGACGGACGTGATCACTGGCCGTACTGCTATACCTCGATCGCGGCAGGTGCCGGAATCAAACGTGGCTATGTGCATGGCGAGTCAGATCAAACCGGCTCCGCACCTTTGCGCGATCCAGTTCATCCGATCGAACTGCTGGCCTCGATCTATCACAGCGTTGGCATCAATCCTCAGACAGTGGTCTACAACCATCTAAACCAGCCGCGCGAGCTGGTGAAGGCGGAGCACGTGCCGGGCATTTTTGCTTAGACGTTCTGCTCTTAAATCACGCGACGTTAAAACCCGTAGCCAGTCTCGCGAGAGGCCGACTACGGGTTTCTTTTTGGTCGGACTACGTCGGAAACTTAATTGTCAACCAGCCACAAGTGATCTCAACCGTTTGGAGAGCCGCGATGATCAAACCGAAACAGCATATGCGAGGTGTGATTCAGGGGCTTTTGATCGTTCTGACATTCATCTGTTTGCGAGATGTATTAGGCGCTCCACCAACAATGTCAAAGCCGATCATGAGGCGGCTGAATCGTGTCGAATACGAACGCACGATACGCGACTTGTTAGGCATCGAAATCGACGTGCAAGAACTCTTACCGTCCGACTCTTCTGCGAATGGCTTCGATAACAATGCTGACGCGCTTCATACGTCATCTTTCTTGATGGAGAGATATCTTGAAGCTGCCGACATCGCGCTCAACTTGGCTATTGCGAATCGCCCACAACCGCCACTCATCCAGAAACGCATTCGCTTCCACGACGAACGAGTCGTCAAGGTCGCAACCGAAAAAGTCTTTCGATCGCTGGACGACTCATTGGTCATGTTTAGTTCGTCACAATGGAATGCCGTCGTGAGCTCCCAGTTTTATCCACCAGATCGAGGACGCTATCGCTTTCGCATTTCAGCTCGCGGTTTCCAATCAAACGGCAAGCCGGTGACTTTTCGAGTCGATGCCGGTCCGATGTTGATGGGCACGAAGAATCATCTTGTCGGTTACTTTGATGTCGCGCCGGACAAGTCGACTGTGATCGAGTTTGTTGACCATCTTGAAGCTCGAAGCTCCTTCCGAGTGCTCCCGCATGGACTCGCGAATGCCCAGACCGTCAACAAGATAGGCGCGGATGTGTATGACGGCCCTGGACTCGCAGTTGAGTGGGTCGAGATTGAAGGTCCGCTGCACGACGCCTGGCCGCCTGAATGTCATCGACGCATTTTCGGAGATCTCGCGCAGGAGCCGGCGCCGATCCGTGATTTTCGCAATCGAGTCGAAGTTGCCTCCAAGGATCCATTGAGTGACGCGCGAACGATCCTTCGAAACTTCGCGCGACGGGCCTATCGCCGAGCCGTCACGGAACGCGATGTCGAGCCGCTGGTGTCCCTTTTCCGACAGAAACACGAAGGCACTAATGGCGAAGAGAAGGGCTCGTTCGAGCAATCCATTCGTGTCGCCCTGAAGGCTGCGCTCGTTTCTTCAGACTTCCTCTTTCGATACGAGAGTGCTGACAAGCTCAACGATTACTCGCTCGCTAGCAGACTGTCCTACTTTCTGTGGAGCACGATGCCGGATGACGAATTGCTCCAGCTTGCTGAGCAAGGTCGGCTTAACCAACACGGCGAGTTGCGAAAGCAGGTCGAGCGAATGTTGAAGAGCCCTAAGGCTGCCGCCTTCACGGAAAACTTCGTCGGTCAATGGCTCGGCTTACGAGACATCGACTTCACCGAACCCGATCGGCGGCTCTATCCCGAGTTCGATGATCTACTCAAAGCTGCAATGGTCCGCGAGTCGCACCTCTTCTTTGAGGAACTGCTCAAGTCCAATCTCAGCGTCACAAACGTTGTCGCGTCAGACTTCACGATGCTTAATGAGCGACTCGCTCAGCATTACGGCGTCCCTGGCGTTGAAGGCCATGCGTTTCGAAAGGTGAAGCTGCCGCCCGACAGTCATCGTGGCGGAATTATGACAATGGCCAGCGTTCTGAAAGTTACGGCCAATGGCACGAACACTTCGCCGGTCGTTCGGGGAGCATGGGTCCTTGATCGAGTCCTTGGCATGCCGCTCGAACCTCCACCACCAGGCGTCCCCGCCGTGGAACCGGACATTCGCGGCGCGACGACGATTCGAGAACAGCTCGCGAAGCATCGACAGATCGAGTCTTGTGCTGCATGTCATGTAGAAATCGACCCGCCCGGTTTCGCTCTCGAAAGCTTTGACGTCATCGGAGGCTGGCGCGACTACTACCGCAGTGTTGGCAACGGCAAGCCCGTAACAATCGACGGCAAACGTATGCCCTACTTGCAAGGCAAGAGTGTCGATCCCTCTGATGTCCTGCCAGACGGTCGCAAGTTCCGAGACATCGACGAACTGAAACAACTGTTGCTAACCGACAAAGAGCAAATCGTCCGCGCATTTGCCACTAGGCTATTGACGTACTCGCTCGGTAGATCACCCGAGCCTGCCGTTCGTAGCGAGATTGATTCACTCGTGAAGGCCACCGCAGACCGAAACTACGGCCTACGCTCTGTGCTCAACGCCGTCATAGAAAGCGAAGCATTTCGAGGACAACGAAACTGACTTCATTTCGACATTGCCCAGCGTGGATTCGACTGCGTTTGCGTAGCGTGACTGTGTACCTGAAGAAGAGCCGAATTTTCTTTGATTGCTTGTTGTCGCTGCTTGCCTGATTCCGTTGATGGTGATGTTCCACATTACTACGACAGGAGCGGGCCATGCACATATCAACGAAATCTAAATCCGGCTCATCGCAAAACCGTGGGGGTAACTGGTAAAGAGCGGACAGACTGGTTCAGCTGGGGTTGTGAGTTCTCAAGTCGCAACTTCAACGGAGTCCCAGAATGTCCGCTCAAGCGTTTT
>OMIV01000250.1 GCA_900299185.1 Planctomycetaceae bacterium | reverse complement strand
CTCCCAAGACTGCCGAGCCTTTGCGACTTCTTTCATCTGCAACTGCACGTCGCCCAGATGATCCCAAATCGTTGCGTCACCGCCTCGGTCGGTTTGAGTTGCTTTCTCCAGCCAAGTGACGGCCTCGCCGTACTTGCCGAGTTTGAAAAGCACCCAGCCCATGCTGTCGAGATACGCCGCGTTCTTCGGCTCAGCCTTCACAGCCTTCTCGATCATGGTTCGAGCACGCTCCAGATTCTTGCCCTGATCGGCATAGAGGTAACCCAGATCATTATTCACGCCGGGCTCGTCTGGGTGATCGGCGAGGTAGTCTTCCAGGACCTCTTCACCCTTCTTCATGTCGCCGAGTTGGACATAAACATTGGAGAGACTCATTCGAGCTTGATCGACCGCCGAGCCCCCGTCGGGATGCTTCTTGATGATGTCTTCAAAGGCATCGCGAGCCGCTTCCCACTTCTGAGCGAAGTAATGCACGCGAGCAACTTCAAGCAGCACGAGCGGATGATCGGGATTGATCTTCTTCAGATCGTTCGCAGCAGCGAGTGCTTCTTCGTACTTGCCGCCAAGCGACAGCACTCGCGCCAGCATGCTCAACAATTGCGGACGAGCACGTTGAACGAGCGGGTCTTCAATCGCTGCGCGATAGACCGCCGCAGCTTCTTCATAACGCTTCGCACCGGCGAGAACTTGCCCCTTACCAACATAGATCCGCTCGGCCTGCGAGCGATTAGCCTTCAAAGCAATGTCGTAAAGTTCGACCGCCGCATCGACCTTGTCGTTCGACGTCGCGATCGTCGCCAACACGAACGCCGCACTGAAGTGTTCTTTGCGAGTCCCGTCCTTCGTGCGTTCTTTCATCACAGCTCGCAACGTGTCAAACAGAGCAGCATCTTGCGAGATAGCTTCAATCTCTTCTTCAAACGCTTGAGCGACGGCTTCTTGCGACTCGTTATTACGTTCAAACGCCCGAGCCAAATTGTCGAGCAGTTCGCTGGCTTTGTTCTGCTTGCGATAGATCTTGGCCAGCCCCAAATACGCCTCTGAAGAGGCACTGTCCCCGAGCGACTTGCGATAGATCTCTTCGGCCTTATCGAGTTCCTTCGCATTCACGTAGGTCTCGGCCAAGAAGAACTGCAGGTCCTTATTGCGAGAATCCTTCTCCAACAACTCCTGCAATCGAGCCACCAACGTGTCTGACTTCCCGAGCTTTTCGAGAATGCTGGTGAGCAGCAGAAACGGGGCACGACCGCGTTTCAGTTGCACGCCGAAGAAGGTGTCGAGTTGGGTCAACGCTTTTTGGTGGTCGCCCTTTTCGTGATAGACCTGAGCCAAGAGGAAGTTGACGGCACTAGGCTTCCCGCGCCGATCTTTCACCGCCATCTCCAAAGCGACGATGGCTTTATCGGGTTGCTTCGCTCGAATGAAAACCTGCCCCAGCTCTTCATACGAGGTGGCTCGGTTCTTCACGAGTTCCTGTCGAGCTTGCGCGTTGAGCCCGAAGTCAGCGGGCTTAACCATCGCGGCCAACACAACATCGAAATGCACGGCGGCCTTCTCGGGTTCGCCGAGCAAGTTGTAGAGCACGCCCAGATCTCGATTGATCAAGACGTAGTTGCTGGTCTTCTTATCGAGCCGATCGGATTTCAAGGCTCGTTCGAGATACTTGATGGCCTCGACGCCTTTGTTTTCGCGAAGCAGCTCAACAGCCAACTGCCGAAGCAACTCGTAATCGTCGGGATCAAGTTCGACCGCCTTGCGAGCGTTCTCCATCGCCTTGGGCGTGTCGCCCAGATGCAGAGCCGCTTCCATCACCGAGCGATAAATCTGCGAGTTGGCTGGATCGAGTTCCTTGGCCTTCTCAAATGCAGACAGAGCCTTGCGATACGCCTCGCGCTGCAGATGCACTTGCCCGGCCATGAACCAAGCATGCGAGTCCACTCGCTTCTGCTCTTCAACGCTGCGAGGGCGAACGGGCTCTAATAACGCGGGTTCGTCTTCACCAATTTGAGGTGGGAACGCCTTCGTGATGGGCTTTTCGGGAGCCGCCGTCTTTTGATCCTGAGCGATAGCCAGCTCACTGCATGCGAGCCAACTTGCCAACGACATCCCCAACCACAGCCGTTTCATGCCTGATTCTCCCACGCTCCTGCGGGAACTTCGATCTCTTGCGCGATTCAAAGACGATTCGAATCGCCCGAACGTTCTGCCGTTCCTTGAACCAAGGTTGTCTTATGAGCCGGGCTGATTTTCAACGAGTCAGGGTCCCAGGACCAAATTCCATCGGACTCGTCATCTACTCCCAGCACAACCAAAGTCACCGCGAACAGACGCTCGACGAGCGGTGCATCGCCTAGCGACGACACTCACTCCACAAGCGTGGCCAACATTCGCTCTTCGCCATCCCGCGAAGAGGACGGGATAGTAGCGACGGCCCACGCACACCACCAAGACAGGTTGGTAAGTTGACTGCAGGAGCCAGACCACCCGCCCACGTTGCGGCGTCTTCGAGTTCCGATGACACTCCCTGCCTCTCGTCGTCCGCTCGCAAACAATCGAGCGGCAAGATTCATCACACGGCCCCGAGCGTCTGCTTGTTCCATGTCCGATCTCGTCACACCCAGTCCCTCATCACCACCACCCTCCAAGACTGTTTCCGGCAAGGTGGTGATCATTGGGATGTTTCTCTTCGCGTCGTTGGCAACTTCGCTGCTGTGGTTCTACTGGTACTACCACAACGCGCCGTTTGTGCCGCTGCAAAAGGCGCTCGCCACCGAGTTCATCGGCTGCCAACCGCGAGTCGACGGCGGCCAACGCAAGATGCATCTCGGCACGCCCAAGCTCATCTGGGTGATCTTGCGGATGCCGTTCAAACCCGATGACGATAAAGCTCGCAGTCAGAAAGTCGCTGAGCGTGTGCGTGATCTGGTCGTCGAAAAACTTCCGCCGGGTGAGTTCGAGGAACTGACAGTGCGACTCTTCTTTGGAGAGCCGGAGCGCGTCCTGCATAAAGTAGACACCAACTTCAAGCTCGTAGATTCGACCGCGAAGGAGTGATGATGTTACGCCGCGAGTTTCTGCAATCGTCCGCTGCCATCGCTGCTGCCAGCACGCTGAGCAGTCCGATCTCTGCAGCCGAATCAGTCCTGCCGTGAGGCCGTGCCGAGGATTGCGTGTTCCTGTGGTTGGGCGGAGGTATGGCCCAAGTGGACACGCTGGATCCAAAAATTCGAGGCGACGCGAAAGCCAATCCCAAGAAGGCCGGCAGCTACTACGACGCGATCGACACCGCCGTTCCCGGCGTCCAAGTTTGCGAACATCTCAAGCGCACCGCTCGCCTCATGGAACGCATCACGATCGTTCGCACGGTCAATCATCGAGTCGTCGACGAGCACGCCTTCGCCACAAATCTCGTCCACACCGGTCGCATGATTAGCGGCAACGTCACGTATCCCTCGATCGGTTCGATCGTTGCCCATGAACGAGGTGCTGCGAACCCCAACGTGCCTGCTTACCTGCTGATTGGCTATCCCAATGTCAGTCGCGGCCCCGGCTTTTTGGGAGCGAAAGCGGGCTATGTTTATCTCACCGACACCAATGCCGGTCCCGCCGGTTTTACCAGCCCCGCCGATGTCACATCGCCGCGCAAGGCCGACCGCTTGAAGCTGCTGGAGCCGCTGCAAGAACGAGCCCCCAAAGATTCGATCGTCGCCGACTACCTGACAGCTCAGCGCGAAGCTCTGCGTCTGTCCGGACCAGAATTCATGAGGAACTTCCGGCTCGATGAAGAGCCAGCCGACATTCGTAACAGCTACGGCGGCGAGTTCGGTCAGCGCTGCTTGCTCGCGCGACGACTCGTGCAATCGGGAGTCCGCTTCATTGAAGTCTCTCACAACTTGAACTTCATCAACGGCACTGGCTGGGACACTCACAATGAAGGTCAGTTGCAGCAGCACGGACTCATTCAAGAGTTAGACGTTGCCCTATCCGCTCTGATCAGTGACCTCGAAGCCAAGCAACTGCTCGACAAGACCTTGATCGTGATCGGCACCGAGTTCGGTCGCCCCGCAGAGTTCGACGGACGCGGAGGTCGAGGCCACCAAGGCACAACGTTCTCACTGCTCTTGGCCGGTGGCGGACTCAAGCACTGCGGTGCTTACGGAGTCACCGACGACCTCTCCAAAAAGATCGTCGAGAACCCCGTCAGCATCCCCGACTTCCACGCGACCGTGCATGCCGCACTCGGCATCAACCCCAGCAAAGAACTGATGGACGGAGCCCGCCCCATCCCCGTGACCGACGGCGGCCAACCAATCGCCAAGCTGTTTGGGTAACGACGCAAAAGCCAGCCGCGCTAGACAACCATTTTTCTCCAGTCGAAGGATTCGTTGTGCAACAAGTTCGCCCCGGCACTCATAAGTTTGATCTTGATACCCCCATCCTCTGCATCGACCTGGATGTGATGGAGTCCAACATCGGCAAGATGGCAGAATTCATACAGTCGCGAGGCAAAGACTGGCGGCCGCATGCCAAGTGCCACAAGACACCAGCCATCGCTTGGAAGCAGCTCGAAGCCGGAGCTGTCGGCGTCACTGTCGCCAAGGTCTCGGAAGCTGAGGTCATGGCCCAAGCCGGGATTCAAGACATCCTGATCGCGAACATGGTCGTGGGACGAACGAAGTGGGAACGAGTCGCCGCTCTGTGTCGCATGGCCGATCCGATCGTCGCGGTCGACCACTACGCTCAGGCCGAACCGCTGGCTGCCGTCTGTCGTGAGTTCGGAGTGACCTGCCGCGTCATCATTGAAGTCGACATCGGTCTGAACCGAGTTGGGTCGCGACCTGGCATCGAGACATTGGAGTTAGCTCACGGCATCTCCAAGCTCGAAGGTCTCGAACTCAGTGGCATCATGGGCTACGAAGGTCACTTGCTGCGTATCGAGAACCCAGACGAGAAGCGCGAACAAATCGCCGGCGCCATGAAGATCCTCGAAGGCTGCCGCGACCTCTTCGTCAGAGACGGACTTGATTGCTCGATCGTCAGCGCTGGCGGCACGGGCTCGTACCAGATCTCGTCCGATTGCCCCGGCATCACCGAACTTCAAGCCGGAGGCGGCATCTTCGCCGATCCGATGTATCAACAGTTCTGCGGCTTGCAGGGGCTCGACTATGCCCTGACTGTGCTGGCCACTGTCGTCAGTCGCCCAGCTCTTGATCGAGCCGTGCTGGATTGTGGCCGCAAGACGCAGAACCCCGACATCTGCAAGCCGATCGTCAAAGGTCACCCCGGAGCCGAAGTGACTCAGACGAGCGCCGAACACTGCGCTCTGAAACTCGAAGGCGAGTCCCGCAACTTGAAGATCGGCGACAAAGTCGAACTCATTGTCGGATACGCAGACTTCACGACCATCCTGCACGACTACTTCTATTGCTTCCGCAACGACCGCCTCGAAGCCGTGCTCCCCATTCAGGGACGCGGCAAGCTGTCATAGCTCGGCACTGACCGCACTCCTTCCCAGGCTCCGCCTGGGAAGGCCAGTCCGGCAGACTCAGCCTGCTCGTCGAATGCTACTTCCGCGCCGCTCGCAGCAGCGCGCGGATGACTTCCGTGCGGTGCTTCACGTCGTTGAAGCGAGCGTCCCACTTTGTCTTCGCCAGTTGGTCGAGCGTTGCTTCACAGTCGGCGAACTGCTTCGCGTTGAGCTGCGCGTTCGCCAATCCGAGCAAGCCGTTTGGTTCGAGGGCACGTAGCTCGGCGACCTGCTTCCAACATTCGACGGCTTCTGCCCAGCGCTGTTGACCTTCGCGGATCACGGCAAGTGCTTGATGGCTTTCGGCTTCAGTCGGCAGAGCTTCGACGATCGACGTTGCCGCTCGCTCGGCTTCGGCTTCGTTGGAGGCGAGCCGCGACGCGAGTTGCTGATGCCATCCGAGATTGCGCGGGTCGAGTTCCGTCAGCGTCTTGAGCTGCTCGATCGCGGCGTCCTTCTGACCGAGTTGATCGAGCGTTTCGAGCAGCCATTGCTGCAACTCGCGGTCGTGCGGCGAGACATCGGCTGCGAGTCGCAGTTGAGTTAACGCTGCCTCATGTTGATTGCGTTCGCGATAGACCCGACCGATCGCTTTGCGAATGAGCGGTCGCTCTTGCTGGTCCTTAGCGACTTCCGCATCGAGCCACTTCACATAGCCATCGAGATCCGGCGACTGCCTCAAGATCGACGGCAGATGTTCGAGCGACTCTTGCCGCGCGTTGTGATTCGGCGACCACATCACGATGCCCGCTGCCGCTTCATCAACTGCTTCTTGCGTCCGCTTCAATTGAATGAGTGCCGACGACAGGTCGCGGTAGTAGTGCCACAACGCGTAATCGTTCGCGCGATGTCCGTCGCGAAGATGCATCGCAATCGCCTCGCGCAGATAGCCGACCGCCTCGTCCGGCAGCCGAGTCTGCATGCACGCCCGACCTAACTCCGCGGCAACGTTCTCGCTCCAAAGCCGTAGGTTGGGATTCCATCCCGACCTCTTCGTCTTTTCCTCATTCGTCTCATCGGTCCCCTTCGTCCCATCACTTCCTCGGAAATGCCGATCGGTCTCTTGTAACAACGATTGCAACATCTGCCGGCGATCGGTCGCGCTATACGCCGTCATCAAATGAGTCCGATACCACAACGTATCGGGCCGCCGCTTGATGGCGGCTTCGAGCAACGGGATCGACTCCGCATGCCGATTCTGCTGATGCAGATAATTGATGAGATGCGAAATACCGCTTTCTCTCAGTCCAATGCGTTTATGGAAGTCGAGTAGGATTTCGATCCCTCGTCCGTGATTACCGAGCACATAGATGTAGCTCGCGACATGCAGCGCCGTTTGCCCGGAGTCCGGTCGCTCGGCGAGTACTTCTTCTGACACTCGGATGAACTCCGACTTCTTGTCCGCCCAGAAGAGCTGATCGTGCTGTCGGAACAAGTAGTTCGAGCGGCCATCGCGTTGCTTAATTTCGGTTCGCAGTTCATCCAACACCAGCTTCAGCAGCCGCGCTTCGTACTTGCCGAGCGGCCCGGCCTCGTGCCTCAATTGAGCGATGCGGTGCCCGTGCCGCTGCCACGGAGTGTTCCAACCGAAGCTTTGCGAACGCGGATATTGCTCCATGCGCTCGATGAAGAATTCGAGCGCGACGCGGGCTCCGTGCAACGTCTTGAGCGACTCTGCCACATTCGAGATCAAGCTTTCGAAGTCATGTGGTCGCGACTGAATCAACTTCGGAAGTTGCTCAAACGCGAACTCGCGCAAGTACTCGCGTGCCAGCAGGGGATGCTTGTCTTTCGCGCTGACGCACAAGTTCGTCAGCGTCTGCAGGTAGTGCGTGCGATGTCCTTCATGAGCTTGCTCAGCTCGTTCAAGTAAGTGCGACCGAACCGCCTTGAGTAGCGTTTCGCCTTCACCCAGCGAGACTCGCAAGTCACTCGCATAAGCATGCTGGAAGACATCGAGTAGACGGTGTCGGACAAATTCCTTCTGCCCGACGTTGATGCCGGTCGCGTCGAGATGCTTCCTCACGAACGCTTCGGCCACCGAGCACTTATTCGCGCTATTGAGATGCCCGACGAACTCACCAAACGGCCCATTGGCATGCGCCGGCCAACCATCGGCATGAGTACGTTCGAACTCGCGAACGGCGTTCTCCAACAGCGTGAGTCCCCGATCGCGTTGCCCATAAACAATGAGCAGTCGCGTCCAAGCCGCAGTGATGAAGAGCTGCTCGTCGCTGCCGTTGCTTTGCTGTTGAGCGAGCGCCGCGATCTCTCGCAGTT
>OMIV01000249.1 GCA_900299185.1 Planctomycetaceae bacterium | reverse complement strand
GTATCAACTGCTACCAGCCGACAACCGGTGGCGAAGGAAAACGTCTTGGCAAATACAACGCCGACTCGCAGACCGGTGAAGCTGCCGGGACCGACGCTGGTCGCAACGATGTCGACTTGAGCCGGCTTGATCTCGTGCTGACGCAGCAGTGTTTGAACTTCAGACACGAGCGATTGAGCGTGTCGGCGTTTCGCACGGTCGAGAACGACCTCGGCTAAAAGAACTCCATCGCGTTGCAAGGCGATGAGTCCTTCGAGTCCTGATGTTTCAATGCCGAGAATCACGCTCATACGCATACTCAATGAGTGTGGGACGTGCCGAATCGGTCGCCATCGTCCGGTGACACGCCAAGAGCGACGAGTGCATCTTCGAGTCTTGCCGATCACGTTCAGTGAGTCGCGGAGCGACTCGCCTACGTAGCTCAGTCGCTCCGCGACTGAGATTGACGCCGCTAAGTCATTGCCTTGAAGACGCGATTAGCAATCAACTCCCGGCACCGGGAACGTCTTCGCGAACTGACGGACTTCCTCGCGCACACGACCCACGATGTCGTAGTTGTCGTGATTACGCAGGACTTCCAGGATCCACTCGGCGACCTTCTTCATGTCGTCGCCCTTCATGCCGCGCGTGGTCAGCGCGGCCGTACCAATACGAATGCCGCTAGGGTCCAGTGGCTTGCGTTGGTCGTAAGGAATCATGTTCTTGTTGACGGTGATGCCAGCTCGATCCAGAGCTTGCTCGCCCAGCTTTCCGGTCAGACCAACTGACGTCATATCGCAGAGCATCAGGTGATTGTCGGTGCCGCCCGATGCCAGGCGAATGCCACCCTTCATGAGTTCGTCAGCCAGCACGCGGGCATTATCGACGATCTGTTGGGCATAGGTCTTGAAGTCGGCTTGAGCAGCCTCACGGAAGCAGACTGCCTTGGCCGCAACGATGTGCATCAACGGTCCGCCTTGCATGCCTGGGAAGACCGTCTTGTCGATTCCCGCCGCATGTTGTTGTCGGCATAGCACGAAGCCCGAACGAGGACCGCGCAGAGTCTTGTGAGACGTTGACGTTACGAAGTCCGCCACTGGAACCGGGCTGTTGTGAATGCCCGCCGCCACCAAGCCCGAGTAGTGAGCCATGTCGACCATGAAGAGTGCGCCGACTTCGCGAGCGATCTCTGCGAACTTGGCGTGATCGATCTCGCGCGGATAGGCGCTAGCACCAGCAACGATCAGCTTCGGCTTGTGTTCGCGAGCCAGTGCCGCGACTTGATCGAAGTCGATGCGATGATCGGACTCGCGGACACCGTAAGGCACGACCTTGTAGAGCTTGCCCGAGAAGTTGACCGCAGCACCGTGCGTCAGATGTCCGCCCATCGCCAAGTTCATGGCCATGTAAGTGTCGCCGGGTTGCAGCACGGTCATGTAGACCGCTTGATTGGCTTGCGAACCCGAGTGAGGTTGCACGTTGGCGTGCTCGGCACCGAAGAGATCGCATGCTCGCTGTTGAGCGAGGTCTTCAATCACGTCGACGTTCTCGCAGCCGCCGTAGTAACGCTTGGCCGGATAACCTTCGGCGTACTTGTTGGTGAGAATGGTGCCAGCAGCTTCCAGAACGGCAGCGCTTGTGTAGTTCTCTGAGGCGATCAGTTCGAGTCCTTCCTTCTGACGAACTCGCTCGTGATCAATCGCGGACCAAATCTCTGGATCTGACGTCTTCAGGTTCTTCATGGAATGTGCTCAATGGAAGGTGAGGGGTGTTAGCAGCTCACGTTAGGCCGCAAGCCAGCAATTGAATTTGAGTGACAATGTTTCGAGCCGGATGTCGCGGTCTTAAGAGTCTCAGACCTCAGTCGCGGAGCGACTGAGCTACGTAGGCAAGTCGCTCCACGACTCGCTAACTCTCCGGGTTATGCGGGAAGTCGCCCAATGCGTGCCTACTTTGGACCGGCAAAGGCGGGGCAAGGTACTCAATCAAATAGAGCGGCGGTATGCTCGCGACAAACGATTTCAAAGCCGCTCACACATCTGATTTTGCCGATGACAGAAGCCTCAACTTTGCCGCCGCTTTCGAGTTCTCCGCCTTTGCAGGGTGAGCGAGTGACGTTCACCGGCACGTTGGCGTCGATGACTCATAAGCAAGCTCATGAAGTCACCGAAGGGCAGGGCGGGCAAGCTCAGCAACATGTCGGCAAGCATTCGACGATGGTGGTGGTGGGTGAAGAAGGCTGGCCTCTGGAAGCTGACGGCAAGACGTCCGTAAAGCTGCGACATGCTGTCGAGTTCATCAATCAAGGACTGCCGCTTCGCATCATTAAAGAGTCGGATTGGCTGAGGCTCGTTGGTCTCGAACAACGCGAGCGCGAGACGCAACGACTGCATACTCCGGCCATGTTGCAGCAGTTGTTGGGAGTGCCCGTCAGTCTGGTGCGTCGTTGGGAACGGCTGGGTCTGATCCGCGCTGTGCAGCATGTCTATCGCCTGCCGTACTTCGATGTGCAGGAAGTTGCCGGAGTTCGCAAGCTGCATGAATTGCTGATTGCGGGAGTGTCGCGAGCCCAGATTGAAGCCAGCTTGATCGACCTTAAGTCGCTGCTGCCGTCGTCAGAGTTGCCGCTCGCTCAGCTGGAGGTTCTTGAACGCGATTCCAAGGTTGTCGTGCGCGACGAGAAGGGCTTGCTCGATCCGCGCAGTGGTCAGCGGCTGTTTGACTTTGAGCGACAGGCCGCCGCTGCTTCCGAAGCGGACGAAGATCCCGACGTCGTTCCGTTCTCGATCGATGCTCCGGCAGAAGTCGACCATTCACATTGGACGGCGGAAGATTGGATGGATCAGGGTTGCCGCTTGCTGGAACAGAATGATTCACACGCTGCGATCGAAGCCTTTCGTTTGGCACTGATGGACCGACCGTGCGACTCCGAGTTGCACTTCTACTTGGCCGATGCGCTCTATCGCAGCAACAACCCGCAGGCCGCTTTGGAACGTCTGCATGTGGCTGTGGAACATGACTATGACGACCTGCAGGCGTGGACTCAGATGGGCTGCATCCGTCAGGAGTTGGGAGACTCTCAAGGAGCGCTCGACGCCTTCGAGATCGCGCTCAAAGCACATCCAGCCTATGCCGACGCCATGTATCACAAGGCTGCTGTCCTGGCCGCGTTGGGACGTCGTGAGGAATCGCTATTACTGTGGCGCGATTACCTCAAACACGACAGCCGAGGCCCCTGGGCCGACGCCGCTCGTGAGCAGCTTGGAGAGGTACCGTAGTGGCAGAGTCCTCATCAGAGACTTCGTGATGCAGGCTCGCATGCGGCGAGGCTACATCCAATTCCCAATAAGACTTTGCTTGCCTCACTTCAAAAATGATCCAGATCACAAATCGCTAACTGTCAAACGTCAGCCATTCTCGGTACTGAGGTGATCTCACAAACTCGGAGTACGCAGGGATTGTCCTGAGGTCTTCAATCAGCACTCGAAATTTAGACTTCAGGATTTTGAGCGAACGCAGCACGAGATCGAAGTCTCTCTGATTGAGTCCAATGTTAACGAATGCGAATTGTATGTCTGACGAATCTGGTTCGAACTCGGCGATCTTCTCGAGTGCTGCTCGCGCCCCATCCCATCGTTCGGCGTGGGAGTAAATTGCCAAGCGGTTGTGATTGAGATAGGGATCACCGCCGATGCTGCGGTCGAAACGATCGGTGGCGGCAATTGCTTGGTCGTACTCTTTGCGAAGCAAGTGATAGTCGATGGCCATGAGGTCAATGCAGGCTTCATTGGGGAAGGTCTTGCGGAAGTCTCCCATCGCTGCCAAGTACTCGTCCTGATCAAGTTGTCCAGCGAGCAAGATTCGTGACAATGCAAAGGTCTTCTCATTCTTCAGCGCGACAGGAAACCGTTTGAGAGTCTCCAGAGCCGCTGCATATTCACCTGCGGCCTTTTGCTTGTTGAACGTCTCGATGGTGTCGATGTGGGCTTCAAATTGGTTGACAGTCCCTGCGATCCGTTGAATGACCGTGCCCTTTTTCTGTGCTGCGGCAATCGAGATCAGTCGACGCATCGTCTCGGATAACTTTTCTCCCGAAACAGCGACGCCAAAGTCGACTATTTCCAGTTCTCCCTGCGGGGAACGTTCGAGTTCGATGTCGTGGTAGTTGAGTCCATTTGGAGTCACCATTCGGAAGAGCAATCGCTTCTGAGTATCGACCGAGTGCAACCGCAACAGTTCGTAGTGCCCATCTCCTTGGAATGCTCGGCTGAACTCCACTTCGAGACTTTTCGTCATTCCGTCGGTCACACCGGACATGAAACCTCGCTTGAAGTCAGCGCGTACTTGAAGACCTTGGAAGCTGCGTTCGAACAAGCGAGTCCAATTCACCGAACGCATAAAGCCGTGGCCGCGTTCCGTTCTCACTCGTTCTTCAAGTGTCTCCGCAAAGCTCAGGAATTCTTCATCGGTGATCGAGGCACCGGACGCGATGGGTGTTGTAGCAATTGGTGCTTCATCGATCGAATTGCTCTGCGGTGTGCCAGTTTGTTTGGCCATCGAATAGGTTGGGTCGCGGAAATCTCGAATCGCAATCCTGGCTGCGCCGGTGCTGCAGTAAATGATGAATAGCAAGAAGGCGACTAAGAGCACTCGCCCGACAGTGAGTCCGCGCTTCGACTGATCGCGGGGGAGCTGAGGTTGGTCGTCTCGGAAGAATTCAGCATTGGCGAGATCGTCGATCTCATCCTTCTGCCGCTGCGCGATGAATTCCGTGAAGCATTGCGGGCATCGCATCTCATGTCCGAGTGCTGCTTCTTCATAATTCTGGAGTCGAATAACAGCGCGACAATGGGTGCATTGAACCGGAATCATGTAGGCCCTGCGTGGCGAAGTTTTGATTGCGATCCTGGTGGTGGCGGTTCCATTCGCCCGAAGGTCGCAGGTCAAGTTTCGGTACGTAAGGCGAGTCTCTAATGGCGACCACTTTTGGCGTCTAGATGTCTCACTCAGCGTCGTTGTTTTGTTCGTGTTTTTGTTGACGCCACGATCAATCAACACCTGGAACGGTTCCGAAACGCTGAGCATCTCCTTGTCAGTGCGAGCGATCGTTGCGATGTTCCGCTTCTCTTGAACTGAGTTCATTATGGAGCGCGAGCAATGAGCGAGCCTGTAATTCTTCCGACCGACACGCTGTCTGCGTCGGGACCAATCAGTCGACGGCGTGCTCTGCAAACGGCTGCGCATGGCTTTGGTTGGCTGGCGACGAGTGCTCTGTTTGGTGGCGAAGCGCGAGCCGATGCCGGGCTGCCGAGACCTCACTTTGCTCCGCGAGCTAAGCGGGCGGTCATGCTGTTTATGGATGGAGGACCATCGCAGGTTGACACGCTGGATCCAAAAACTCGGTTGCAGGCCGAGCACGGTCAGCCGTTCAAAATGAAGATCGACGCGACGCAGTTCGACAACGTCGGGATGACCTTCGCGAGTCCCTATCGCTTCTTCCAACACGGCGAATCCGGCATCCCATTGAGTGAGATCTTTCCTCACTTGGGCCGTTGTGCCGACGACCTGTGCGTCATTCGTTCGGTGAAGGCTGATTACCCCGAGCATGCTCAAGCGTGCTATTTCTTACACAGCGGCCAAGGCTTGCAAGGACGTCCCAGCTTGGGGGCGTGGATCAACTACGGGCTCGGTACAGAGAACTCGAACTTGCCTGGCTACGTCATCTTGCATGGCGGCGTGATTCCGTTGGGCGGAGTCGAGAACTACTCGTCGGGCTTCTTGCCGCCCACCTATCAAGGCTCGTTTTTCGACCTCTATTCCGGCGGCGAAGTGGTGTCGAACATCACGCCGACAGCACGACGTTCGCGCCGAGATCCCCGAGCACTCATGGCCGAAGCCGATGTCAATTTTGCGAAGTCTCTCGGCGGTGCGGGCGCGGCCGTGGAAGCCGCCATTCGCAATGGCGAGACCGCCTTTCGCATGCAAGCGGCGGTGCCAGAAGTCACCGACATCAGTCAAGAGTCGGAGGCGACTCAGAAGATGTATGGCCTCGATTCCGCCAACAAGTTGACGGCTCAGTACGGTCGACAGTGCTTGCTGACTCGGCGATTGCTCGAACGCGGAGTTCGCTTTGTAGAGCTGACCTGTGTGCGTGGCATTCGCTTCGTCGCACCGTGGGACGATCACGAAGACTTGAAGGCCGGGCATGCCAAGAATGCGGCTGTCGTTGATCAACCCATCGCGGCGTTGATTCAAGATCTGAAGTCGCGCGGCATGCTCGATGAGACCTTGCTGATCTTCGCCGGAGAGTTCGGACGCACGCCGTTCGCTCAAGGCAGCCGCGGTCGCGATCACAACCCGCAAGCGTTCTCAATCTGGATGGCCGGAGGCGGCATTAAGGGCGGCACGATCTACGGGGCGACTGACGAGTACGGGTATCGAGCCGTCGAGAACATCGTCACCGTGCATGACCTGCATGCCACGATCTTGCATTTGCTGGGCTTCGATCATGAGCGGTTGACGTACCGGTATTCGGGCCGCGACTTTCGTTTGACCGACGTCTACGGCGAGGTCGTGCAGGGCGTCTTGGCGTAGGTTGGGACTCTGTCCCGACTAGTCTTTGGGAATGTCGAACATACTTCGTTCGCGTCGTGACAGGACTCACAACGAACATGGTCGGGATGGAATCTCAACCTACGGCGTACTCTGAGTCTGCATGTTTCAAAACATCTGAGCATCACCTTTCACTCACGACGGAGCGATTCTGCATGACAATCACCATTCGCGAGGTTCTTCTTCGTTCGATGTGCTGGCTGGTGTTTGGCCTTGGGGCTTGGCATCCGTCGGCAATGGTTCTGGCAGCTCCTCTGACAGCAGGAGTCGGCAAGGCGGACATCACCGATCGAGACGCCAAGCCGGTCAATGATCCGCTCTTCGCCAAAGCTCTGGTCATCAGCGACGGCACGACTACCGCGGTGCTCATCACTCTGGATGCCGTGTCGATTGGTGAGATCGGTTACATCCGCAACGACTACTTGGGCACCGTTCGCGAAGGCTTATGGAAAGAGCTGAAGATCAAGCCCGAGCATGTGATCGTCAACGCGAGCCATTGTCATGGTGTCGTTCGCAAGGACGTTGCAGAGCTGAGCGTTCAAGCCGTGAAGGACGCGGCCAAGCAGTTGGTTCCGGTCAAAGTCGGAGCAGGGGCCGGGTTCGAAAATCGCATTCAAGAGAACCGGCGACTGAAGCTGAAGGACGGGCGCGAGACCGATGTTCGGCATGCGTATTCGATGCCTCGCGATGAAGACGTCGCGGCGATTGGACCGATCGACCCGCAGATTGGTTTGCTGCGGTTGGATCGCTTGAACGGCCAGCCGTTGGCGGCGGTTTACAACTTTGCTTGCCATCCGATTCAAGGCGTGCCCAGTGGCGGCAACACCGCCGACATTCCGGCCTTCGCGTCGCAGGTCATTGAAGAGAACCTGGGTGACGGAGTGATGGCGTTCTTCGTGCAAGGCTGCGGCGGGGATATCAATCCCGTGACTTACAAAGCTGTGAATCTTCCGCGCGACGCCGAGCCGCTGGGCAACATGCTCGGCCTGAGTTCCTTGCGAGGCTTGCGGAAGATCGAGACCAAGGCCGATGCCTCGTTGAAGGTGGTTCAAGAGATTCTCGAACTCCCGCGTTCGGCGGACTATGCGACTCGGCTGGCGGCGATGGAGATCGAGCGAGATGCGCTGCTGAAGTCGCTGCGGGGGACGAGTCTGAATTTCAAAACCTTCCTGCCGCTTTACGTCCAACACAAAGTCAACGGCGAGTATCCGTCGTACTACTCGCACCGCTACCTGCTCGACGAGAAACTGGGACGCGACGACATGAAGCGAATGGACTCCGAGAATCGCGCCGACATGGAAGCGTACTTACGCAACATCGAAACGATGGAGCGGCTGACTCGGCTGCAGACCAACATGGATCTGTTGCAGCGGCATCAAGCTCGTACCGAGAAAGCCGCTACGCCGACACTGCCTGTGGAAGTTGTCGGGTTGAGGATTGGTGATTTCCAGATGGTGACGTTTCCGGGCGAACTCACCGTCGAGATCGGGCTCGACATCAAGAAGCGAGCGACCAAGCCTCACACCTTCGTAGCGGGTTACACGAACGGTTACATCTATTACACCCCGACTGCCGAGCAGCGCCGCAACCCTGGCTACGCCCAAGAAGACTGTGACAGCCTGGTCGCTCCCGAATGGCGAGCCCTCTTCGACGAACGAGTCGACGCACTGTTGAAGAAGCTGTAAGGCCATCGGCAGTTGAAAACGGCCCTATACGACGGACTTGCAGTCCGTCACGCATCAAACAGGAACAGGGACGCGATCACTTCCCGAGTTCGTACATGGACGCCCTCGTCCGTGCGTCACTGTCGGACTTAGGCGTCCAACCTACGTGACGCAGATCGAGTAGGGCGTGGTTCGCGTGCTTATCAGCTTGTTGAATTTCGTGGGGTACGTTTCCAACGTGCCCGCATTCACTTGGAGTGGAGCCCGACAGCATCGTGCTCCAAGTGTTTTTCAACAGGCTGCGATCCGACCTCCCCACGCCCATCGCTGGACGCTCTGGGCGTGCCACCCAACTTCCAGATTTGCAGCCGCTCTCATCATCAAAGTGAGTTGGCAAACTCAGTGGCTGGCATCTACATACGAGACAGAAAGGTGGGCCAACAATGTCTCGCGAGATGCACTCTTCGAAGCTGGCTGACAGCCACGAATTTCAGACCGAAGCCGAACAAACCACATTCATCCACGACGTCTTCTTGAGCCACAGCTCAAAGGACAAAGCCGTTGTCCGTGAGTTGGCCGAGCGGTTGAAAGAAGCCGGGCTGCGGATCTGGTTCGACGAGTGGGAAATCGAACTCGGCGACAGCATTCCGGTGCGGATCAATGAGGGTTTGCATCGCTCGCGCACCCTGGTGTTGTGCATGTCGGCCAATGCGTTTGGGGCCGAGTGGGCGACGCTCGAAACTCAGTCGCTGCTGTTTCAAGACCCGCTCAACCGTCGGCGCCGCTTCGTGCCGCTGAGACTGGACGACACTCCGGCTCCAGTCACGTTGGGGCACTTCGCGTATGCCGATTGGCGCGGCGAGAAACGCGAGGCCGCCTATCAACAACTGCTCGAAGCCTGTCGGGGCGAGCGGCCGAAATCGATCACTCCGGCTCCAGAACTAACCACCGGTCAGCAGGCGTTCGAAAACAAGATCCTCTCGCTGGGACATACTGCTGCTGTGAGGAGCGTAGTCTTCAGCCCTGATGGAAAGTTCGCGCTTAGCGGTTCGGATGACAACACCTTGCGTCTGTGGGATGTTGAAAGTGCTCTTAGTCTGCGCACATTCGAAGGACATGCAAGTTATGTGTGGAGTGTGTCTTGGAGTCCTGATGGCCGACGCATCCTGAGCGCTTCGAACGACCACACGGTGCTATTATGGGACGTTGCGAGTGGTAGAATGCTGCGAACATTTGAAGGACACCAAAACTCTGTTTCCACTGTGTCATGGAGTCCCGATGGTAGTTGCGCGATTAGTGGTTCTCATGACTACACAATGCGCCTGTGGGATATAGACGCCGGCGATTGTGTCCGAACATTCCAATGTTCAAACTCCACGTTGAGCGTGTCATGGAGTCCTGATGGCCGCCGGATTCTAAGTTGCTCGTACTACAGCGACTTGAGTCTATGGGATGTAGAGAGCGGAATCTGTTTGCGCACGTTCGAAGGACACTCATTTTATGTAAACAGCGTGTCGTGGAGTCCCGATGGCCGTCACGCGCTGAGCGGTTCGGCTGACAAGACGTTGCGCCTTTGGGATGTGGACACCGGCCGTTGCCTGCGCACGTTCGAAGGACATACAGAGCGTGTGTGGAGCGTGTCGTGGAGTCCCGATGGTTGCCGCGCGCTGAGCGGTTCGGCTGACAAGACGTTGCGCCTTTGGGATGTGGACACTGGCCGTTGCCTGCGCACGTTCGAAGGTCATACGGACTATGTAAACAGCGTGTCGTGGAGTCCCGATGGCCACCACGCGCTGAGTGGCTCGAATGACAATACGTTGCGTTTATGGGACATCGACACCGGCCGCTGCCTTCGGATGTTTGGCGACCACGAAGCCTGGATCTCTCTGTCCATTGAGCCCCTTATGAGCTGCAATGCATTAGGGAACGATCCACACATTGAAAACAACCAACTGCAATACACCAATGCGAAGGTCTTGTTCGTCGGTGAGAGCGCGGCGGGGAAGACGGGGTTGTCGAATCGGTTGGCGCATCACGAGTGGATCGAAAGTCCCGGCTCGACGGTGGGGGCTTGGGCGACTCAGTGGCCATTGCCTGTGACGAGCACCGATGGCGTGCAGCGCGAGATTTGGTTGTGGGACTTTGGTGGGCAGGCGGATCAGCGGCTCATTCATCAGCTCTACATGGATCAGGCGGCGCTGGCGGTGCTCGTGTTCGATGGGGGCAAGCCGCATTTGTTTGAGTCGCTCGGGCAATGGGATCGAGACCTGTGTAAGGCTTCTTCCACTCGTTTCGAAAAGCTGCTGGTGGCAGGGCGCGTCGATGCCAGTGTGGTCCGTGTTGATCGCGAGCAGTTGCGAGAGTTCGCTCGGCTGCGCGGGTTTCGCGACGAGGTCATCGAGACCAGTGCCAAGACCGGGCAAGGCTGCGAGGAACTCCGGCAGGCGATTGAGGCAGCGATCCCGTGGGACCAACTCACGACGCGCTCCACTTTGACGATCTTCAAACGGCTGAAGGATGAGATCGTCAAACTCAAAGACGAAGGCCGCGTGTTGATGCGGTTCAAAGAGCTGCGCGATGCGCTGACGCTGCGGTTGTGGAGTGTCGGCTTTCGCTCCGCGAAAGCACGCAGTGACGATGTCACTTCAACGACACCGGGGCTTGAGACTGAGAATGAAGAACGTGCTTTCGCGGAGCGAAAGCCGACACTCCATTTCACCGACGAGCAACTCGCGACCGTCATCACGTTGCTCGAAGGGCCGGGGGTTGTTTGGGAACTCGGGTTCGGAAGCTGGATCCTGTTGCAGCCCGAGCGGATTAATGCGTGTGCTCAGGCCGTCATCCAAACCATGAGCCAAGATCCGCAGGGGCTCGGCTGCATCTCCGAAGAGCAAGTCCTCAATTGCCAACTGCGGTATGCGGACGATGTGCCCAAGCTCGACGGGGACGAAGAACGCATCATCCGCATGGCGATGCACGCGGCGCTCGTGGATCGTGACCTCTGCTGGCAAGAAGGCGATCCCAATGAAGGACGCGCCAAGCAGTTGGTCTTCCCGAGTTACTTCCGTCGCAACCGGCCTGATCCTGTTAGTCATCCGGCGGTGTTTGTTAGCTATGAGTTCAGTGGCTTCCTCGATGACATCTATGCGACTCTGGTTGTCCGCCTGCATCACACCGATGCCTTCGAACGTGACCAACTCTGGAACATGGCGGCGGACTTCAAGACTCAGACCGGCCAGCAACTCGGCGTGAAGATGAATCGCTTGTCCGAAGGCGCGGGTGAGTTGCTCGTCTACTTCGATCCGCTCATCCCAACGGACCTCAAATTGCTGTTTGCGAAGTTCGTGCATGAGCATCTCAAGACGAAGGTGCGAGACATCGACGAGATCAAGCGGCTGCGACATTACGTCTGCCCGCATTGCCATACTCCGGTGGGCAATCGCGAAGTCGCGATGAAGAAGTTGGCCGAAGGCAAGAAGACGATCGTCTGCGTGAATTGCGAGAAGCGAGTGCCCTTGTGGGATGAGCTCGAAGACCGCTTCGCCTCGGACGATCTGCGTGAAGTAGTGCGGCGCGAGAACGAGCACATCGACTTCGCCAAAGACGTCGAAAGCAAAGAACGCTTGCTGGTGGGCGAAGTAATCTCGACGGTGGCGCTGGCCGGGCAGATCTCGCGCGAGATCACCGTCAGCGATCATGGCATCGACATGGGGATCGAATTCAAGAACGACGCCGGAGAAGCGACGGGCAAGAAGGTGCTGCTGCAACTGAAGTCGGGCGACTCGCACCTCACGCACCGCGAGCGAGACAACGTCGACGTGTTCGCCATCAAGAAGCCTCGGCACGTGGAGTACTGGATGGAGCAAGCTCATCCTGTCTTGCTGGTGGTGAGGAACAGCACCGGGCACATCCGCTGTATGGAGATTCGCGAGCATCTGCGCGAAGCACCGAGAACGGCTCGAAGCCGGTGACTCAGATCGTCTTCACCGGAGAACGCTTCGATGTCATGAGCGTGCGACGCTGGCGCGATCGCGTGCTGGCGGAGCAGTAATCTGGCGGGCTCCTGGCGGTTGTGGCTGATTCAGACTTCAATGCGGGGCAGGGTGCGCTGTTGGTTGTCGAATCACTGTGCTCTGCTTGTGCGTGTTGAGTTGTGGGCAATGCGGGCCACTGTCTTGATCTCAGAAAGATTCTCTCGTGCCGTTTCTGACTGCTAGTCGTTGTGTGGATGCGGATTCGCCGTTCGTGGGAGGGCGGGCTGATCGGCTGGTGCAAGAGTTGGTACAGCAGAGTCGCAGCTTTGTGACGGGGCTCTTCGATCATGACTGCGTGACTCTGAATGGCACGATGGAACCTGATGCCGGGCGACGCTTGGAAGTCGGTGACGAGATCGCGGTGCGCTATGAAGCGAACCGGCGTTACTCACCAAGGCCGCGTCCCAAGGCTGCTCACAACTTCAAAGCCGAGTTCGAAGACGAGTTCTTGATCGTCGTCTACAAGCCTGCCGAGTTGCTGACTGTGCCTTCGGACAAACGCGAGTCGCACACGTTGGTTGATCGAGTGGGGGCGTATCTCAAGCAAGGGCACTCGCGAGCCAAGGCGCATGTCGTGCATCGGTTGGATCGAGGCGTCTCGGGCTTGCTGGTCTTTGCCAAGTCGCAAGAAGTGTCAGAATTGTTGCAGGCTCAGTTTTCTCTGCGCAAGCCCGAGCGACGCTATGCCGCCATTGTGGCGGGAGTGATGGATCCTCCCGATGGGCAATTCAGTGGATACCTCGCGACGGGCAAGACGCTGACTCGGTACTCGACCGACAATCCTGCTGGCGGTGAGTACGCCGAGACTCATTACCACACTCTGCAAACGCTGCGAGATGCGACGTTGGTGGAAGTGGAATTGGTCACAGGTCGTCGCAATCAGATCCGAGTCCACTTCGCCGATGCAGGCCACCCGATCATCGGCGATGACCGCTATCAGGCTGATGAGGCTCGGCATCGCAACTGGCCTCACAAGCGCCTGGCTTTGCATGCTCGATCGCTGGGCTTCGAGCATCCGGTGACGCGCGAGAGTTTGCACTTCGACACACCGCTTCCGCCCGAGTTTCAGCAGTTCTTGCATGGTGCTCCGCGCGGCGGAAGCGGGACTCAAACGAAGTCTTCTCGACCGAGTTCCCCGAAGCGGCGCAAGTAGTGCTCAAACGAAGCTTCGCTTTAGACGAAAGTAGCCATCATCGCTCCGCGTGATGAGCCTTCCTCCCAGCGTCCTCACCTGCCAACGGAGGTCGCTAACTGTGTTCGAACTCAAACTTGGAAGGCACGTCACGCGGAGCGATGACGGCTACTTTGACTAAGGGCAAATTTGACTCATCTGCGAAGTGTTTCTTTTCTGAAGATTCTTTAGTACGCCATGTCGCTGAGATCGCGAGAACTCATGCTTTTCGAGCAACTGAATTCTGACGGTTTGGGCTACGTGGAAGAAAAGGTGCACTGTCGAGGTCGTTGGCGAGCATCGGGCTGCTGGTTGACGGTCTTTGAGGGCGTCACGATAGTTCGGCCCGCTTTGACCCGGCTGGTTGGCCGGGTCTTTGTTTTTTGGATCCTTAGTGCTCGTTCAACAACAAGACTGAGTCGCAGAGCGACTCAGCTACGTAGCTCAGTCGCTCCGCGACTGAGCAGCATTTGGAAGAATGCTGCTCACGCTGCGGTGATGTTCTTGGACCGGTGCTTAAGACCGAATGCGGATTAGGGCCTCACTCAATCTCGTTCCTCTAGCGGCTCAACAGTAGTGGTTTACGACACGCTCATCATTGGCGCCGGGCTCTCAGGACTCGCGGCGGGGACTCGACTGGCCTACTACGAAAAGAAGGTCTGCGTCGTCGAGAAGCATTGGACGATTGGCGGACTCAACTCGTTCTATCGGCTTCGCAAACGGGATCACGATGTCGGCCTGCACGCTGTCACGAACTATGCGGTACCGGGCACAAAGACGGGGCCGCTCAGCAAACTGCTGCGGCAACTGCGACTGCGCTGGGAAGACTTTTCGCTCTGCCCGCAGATTGAATCGAGCGTCGTCTTTCCCGGTCACACGCTCCGCTTCACGAACGACTTTGCGTTCTTCGAGCAGCAAGTCATTCAAGAGTTCCCGGCTCAGCGCGACGGCTTTGCGAAGCTCGTGCAGCGCGTGCGTGGTCATGACGAATTGCATCTCACGAACGAGACCGCGTCGGCCCGAGTGATTCTCGGCGAGTACCTCACCGACCGGGTGCTGATCGACATGCTCTTCTGCCCGCTGATGTTCTACGGCAGCCCCACTGCCTCAGACATGGACTTCAGCCAGTTCGTCATCATGTGGAAGGCGATCTTCGAGCAAGGCTTCGGACGCCCGGCCAATGGTGTGCGGCTCATCATGAAGAACCTTGTGAACCAGTACCGGCAATCGGGCGGCGAACTGAAGCTCCGCAGCGGCGTGCAAAAGATCCTCAGCGAGAACGGTCGCGCAACTGGCGTGCTGCTGGAGAGTGGCGAAGTCATCGAAGCGAAGAACGTGCTCTCGTCCGCCGGAGTTGCTGAGACTCTGCGAATGACCGATGCGCCCTCAGAGCAAGTCGCCACTCACAAACCCGGCGACATCTCGTTCGTCGAGACGATTTTCTCGCTCGACTGTCAGCCGGCGGAACTCGGGCACAAGCAAACGATCGTCTTCTACAATGATGCCGAGAACTTTCACTACGAGCCTTCCATCGAGCCGTGCGACTTACGGAGCGGCATCATCTGCTCGCCGAACAACTTTGATTACGGCGCCGGTGCTGAACTGGAAGAAGGTCGCATTCGCATCACTGCGCTGGCCGATCCGAAGTATTGGATGTCGTTGCCGGACGAGACTTATTACCCGGCCAAAGAGCAGTGGTGCTCGCGCATCGTTGAGAAAGCGATCAAGCACATTCCCGACTTCCGTTCGCACGTCGTTGACACCGACATGTTCACGCCGCGCACCATCACCAAATTCACGAGCCATCTAAACGGAGCGGTTTACGGAGCACCGGTCAAAGTCCGCGACGGTCGCACGCATCTGGAGAACTTGTATTTGTGCGGCACCGATCAGGGTTTCTTAGGCATCATCGGTTCGATGCTCTCGGGGATCACGATCGCGAATCTGCATTTGCTGAAGTAGAGCGGCAGCACATGTAATTCGGTGGCTGCGGACAATGAGACGAGTGCGACGCATGCGACCGATGGGACGGAGGACCGTTGCATGATCTCATTCGTTCTATCGGTCCTATCAGTCCCATGCACTTTGGCGCGGACCAATGACATCACTTCCCCAATGAAAGGCATCATCTATGAGCGATTCACTCTTCTGCGTTAAAGACAAAGTCACCGTCGTCTCGGGCGGGAGTCGCGGCATTGGCCGGGCGATTGCTCAAGGGTTTGCTCAGCGCGGGGCAAAGGTTGTTATCACCGGACGCGATGCAACGACTCTTACAGCGACGGCTCAAGAACTCTCGACGCCGGACGTCACGGTGTTGCCCGTTGTGTGCGATGTGTCGAAGCCAGAAGACATTCAACGCGCGGTCGCGGAGATCATTGAGAAGTGCGGGCACATCGACGTGCTTGTGAATGTGGCCGGGGTCAACATCCGCAAGCCAAGCGAAGCTTTTACTCCCGAGCAATACGACTTCGTTGTCGACATTAACTTGAAGGGCGCGTTCTTCATGTCGACGGAAGTCGGCAAACGCATGATCGCTGCAGGCTCGGGGAGCATCATCAACGTCGACTCGCTCAACACTTACGCGCCGCTCAAGAACGTTGCTCCGTATGCGATGAGCAAAGCCGGAGTGGTGATGATGACCCGCTCGCACGCTTTGGAGTGGGGACCGAAGGGTGTGCGAGTTAATACAATCGCTCCGGGCTTCATCCTGACCGACCTCACGAAGAAGTTGTGGTCGAACGAAACGATGCAAGAGTGGGGAATGACTAATACACCGCTGAAGCGACTCGGTCGGCCCGAAGATATGGTCGGCGCCGCGATCTTCTTGGCGTCGGATGCTGCAGCCTTCATGACCGGGCAAATCATGCGCGTCGACGGCGGCTTCACGGCGGGACTCAATTGGCCGATCCCGGCAGACGGCGGGCAATAGTTTCCGCAGATACGAACGATGACGGAAACGTAGCCTCGCGAACCTCCGTGGGTTGGAGTCGTTGTTACTTGAGTCGTTGAAGATAGCTCACGCAGAGACGCTGAGGTCGCAGAGTTGGAGAAGAAGAGTGACTCGGCGGACTCCGTGACTTTGCGTGAGATGATTTCGGTGTTTGGATTTGGCTGCCTTTCTGATCTTGCCAAGAACATGTCGCGACCGCCGTAATTCAATGTGTTGGTGGCAGGGAATCGTTTCGAGCACTCGACAACCAGCGTCACCAGACTTCGAAGTGAAGGATGATTCGATGATCTCCCTCTTGAGACTTGGCTGCGGGCTGCTGCTGATCGAACTCGTTTTGTCGAGTTCGTTGCTGGCTCAAGGTCCGTCGACGGCTTCCGTGTTGCAGGCGTTTGAGGATTCAACCACCAAGATCATCGAGCAGTCGGAAGGTGGCGTGGTTGCGATCTCGCGATTGGCCAATCGAGGTCCGTTAGTTAGACGCCCGCCGGGGAAGAACGTCTTCGGCCCCAATGACTTGAACGCTCCGGCGGTGCAGTCCAACCAACCCTACAACAGCGATTTCTTACCGACTGAATTTGGGTCGGGTGTGATTGTCGCTCCTCGGGAACGACCGGCTGAACGCTATGTGCTGACGGCTTATCACGTGGTCAAAGGCGGGAAGACCTTTCGGAATCCCGAGGCTCCGTTCGAGTACCTGCTCTTCGTGCATTTGCCGCGCGCCAAGGTGGTCGAAGCGACGATCTATGCTGCTGATCCTCGCAGTGACTTGGCGGTGCTGAAACTGCTCGGACAAGAGCGGCAGGTCGAGGAAAGTCTGACTCCTTTGAAGATGTTCGAAGGCGAGACCGTCAAGAAGGGGCAGTTCGTGTACTCGCTGGGGAATCCGTATGCCTTGGCGCGAGACGGTTCGGCCAGCGTCAGCTTTGGCATGGTGAGCAACATCGCTCGAGTGCCGTTCGCTGAGTTAGCGGCGGACAAGACGACGATCCATCACATGGGCACCTTGCTGCAAGTTGACACTCGGCAGAACGTGGGGACGAGCGGCGGAGCTTTGCTGAATCGCAATGGCGAGTTGATTGGCATCACGACATCTATGGCAGCGCTGGAGGGCTATGAGGCTTCGGCAGGGTTCGCCATTCCGATCAATCGCGTGATGCGACGCGTCGTTGATTCACTGTTGGCCGGTTACGAAGTCGAGTACGGCTTTTTGGGAGTCGCGCTCACCACGAGCCACGAAGCCGAAGACATCGTTGGCACGGGGGCTCGCAGTGCCGCAGTGGTTAGCGGTTTGTTGACGGGATCTCCCGGAGAGTTGGGAGGCTTGAGGTATCGCGATGTGATTCTGGCGGTGAATAACAAGCCGGTTTTCAATCGCGACGAAGTGATGCGCGAGGTGGGATTGCTTGGCCCCAATGGCAAAGCCTCGCTGCAGTTGAAGGGCAATCGAGTGGCCGCAGTGACGTTGGGAAAGTGGCCAGCTCCCGACGCAGAGAGCATCGTGACGGCTCAGGATCGCTATCAAACGTGGCGTGGTTTGCGAGTCGACTGGCCGACGGCCCGGCAGGAGCACACCGATACGACCTTCAGTTCGCGTTACCCCGAAGGAGTGCTCGTGTTGGCTGTTGATCCGGGGAGTCCAGCCTCCGCAGCAGGATTGAAGGTCGGTCAGCTCATCGCGTCCATCGGCGGCAAGACGGTCAATACTCCCGATCAATTCTCGGAAGCCGTGAAGTCACTCAAGAGCGATGTGCTGGTCAAGCTGACGGACAAGCGAGTGCTGACGATTCGCTGAGGTATGGCATGTTCCTTGTCCCTGTCTGCGGAGTGAGTTCCAGACGCGGACTTCGTCTTCCTGCACTTTGAGAGCGTGCCTACTATCCCGCCGCTTGTCGTAGGGTTCTCATTTCAGCCTCATCGAAAGTCGACACGGATGTCGCCTCGTTTGCCCCGCTTCACACTCTTGCTGATGAGCTTTGGCCTGCTGCTCAGTTCGGTGGGCTGCGTGCATCGGCGAGCAACGGTTCGATCTGACCCACCTGGTGCTCAAGTCTGGGTCAACGACAAGATGATTGGTCACACTCCGTGCTCGTTTGATTTCACTTGGTACGGAACCGAAGAGATCACTCTGCAGAAGGACGGGTACGAGCTGGAGACGCAGTACGTCAAACTTAGAACTCCGTGGTACCAGGTTCCGCCGCTCGATTTCGTGTCCGATAACTTGCTGCCCATGCGGGTTAAAGATCAGCACGACTTCACCGTCAAGCTGCGTCAGCGGGTTGAGTCTTCGGGTGGCGACTTATTGGAACGCGGCAATCAATTGAGGTCCGAGGCTCAGTTGGGGCAGTGAGTTCACGTCGTCGCTTCTCGTAACGACAGCGCGGCCTATACTCCGCCCGCTTAGTTCGTTGAGCGTTGCGTGACTTGAATGGTGATTCACATCGACGACGAACCGAGCCGTTTTCTGGGTCTGTTTCATCCATCGCCAAACGAGTCGACCACGATGCCTCCTGTTGATACTTCTTCGCCGTCTCGCATCCTGATCGCCGACGACAATCAGCAGAACTGCGAATTGCTCGAAGCGTATTTGGCTTCCGAGCCCTTTGACGTTGAGATGGCCTTCGATGGTCAGGATGCACTCGACAAAGTGGCGAAGCAGCACCCTGATCTGATTCTGCTCGACATCATGATGCCTCGCATGAGCGGCTACGAAGTTTGCAAGCAGCTCAAGCAGAACCCGGCGACGAAGGACATCCCGATCTTGATGGTCACGGCGCTCAATGAAATGGGCGACATCGAGAAGGCTGTCAACGCGGGTTGCGACGACTTCCTGACCAAGCCTGTGAACCGGCTCGAATTGACGACCCGCGTTCGATCTCTGATGAGAGTCCGCCAACTGACCAGCGAGCGAGATCGTTTGCTGGCGTATCTCGCGGAAGTGGAGTCGGCGGAAGCACAGACTCCTCGCGCGGAATAATGCTCTCCGCCTTCGTGTAGATTCTTGAGCGAGAGAGACATCGCTTTGTTGCCGAGCCGCGGCGTCAATTGCGGTCCGTGTCTTTGCTCAGCGCTCTCTGATTCTCTGCGGTAAAAGAATTCCTCACCGCAGAGGATCAGAGAACGCGGAGAGCTGGAATGATTCCGAGGTGAAGCTGCCTCAGAAGGATTGGCTTAGCTGTCAGAGATGCCTCGTTAGTAGAAGCCGATGAGGGCGTGCCACTCTTGGACTGTGTCTACCTTCGTGCCGGTCTCGATGCCGGGGCGATGCTTCATCGTGGCAAAGTAGCGACGTTTCAGAGTCGACGACTTAGACGGTTCGCGACTGAGCGACTCGCGGACTGCGGTGAGTTCTTGCTCAAGCGAGCCGTCTTGTAGTTTGAATTGCTGTTCGACTCCGCCCCAATAGCCGAAGCGATTTCGTCGCGAATTCATGCCCGTGAAGAAGTTGATGTTGTTGGTCGACGTGTATTCGTCGGGCAAGGCGGGAGTCGTGTCGCGGATCTCACTCACCAAAGAGTTGGCGGCTTCCGCGGTGATCTTCTTGAGTGTGGCTGAAGTTCCAGCCGCGACGTTCTGGCCGAAGTAGGCTTCGCCGTTGTCGTCACCAACAACCAACGTATCGAGTTGCCATTCCAATCCGTTCGTAATCTTCATGGTGTCGGCAGACGGTGCCTCGACAGTGATGCGGCCGCGTTCTGGTTGGCTGACTACGGTGTGGTATTGGGTCTTGGTGCGGGCTCGCAAAAAGCCGTTGGTTAGGTGTTGGGTCTGAGTCCAATCGACCGAGCCGCCTTCGAATTCGATGTCACGCGGCCACAGCGGAATGACGACGGTGTCCGGCGAGAACTGCAAACCGTTCGAAGGCACCATGCCGGCATACAAAGACAGTCGATTGCCGACGACCGCCGTTTGCAAACCTTGGTCGATTACCGTGAGGCTGCGAACTCGGCCTTTCACGGCGAATCCATGAGCCACCGCCGAGAATACAAACAACGCAACACTGGTGATGATCGACAGCGTGGGCACGGTGACGATCAATGCATTGAGTCGATTGCGGCGGGCCAAGAAGAAGTAATTCAGCGGGCCGATCACCACTGCGAACAGCGTGATGAAGAGTAGGAAGGAGTACACCGGCACGGACTGAATGCCGGGGATCAGAAAATGAAAGAAGTCACTGGAGTCGCCGCGACCGTTAATTCCTAATCGATTGGCCCAGCGACCAAACCGGGCGATGTTGTTGGAATTGATGAACCATGCCCAATCATGGACCGTGCCGGGGAAGGGATTGTCGGTGAAGACTGCCAAGTGACCTAAACCGTAAGTTCGCATCGCGAAGGTCTTATCACTGGCCTTCCACAGAAAGGTGGTCGGTGACTCTGATGCGGCATTGGTTGATGTTTCATTTCCATATTGGTCGAAGGTGCGAATTGCTACGACAAGGCGAAGACTTTGGGCAGGCTTGATCCACTCGGCTTGTTGCGCTGTGCGATCGAGCCCCGTCAGCTTTATCAGATCGGGGTTGCTTGTGGCGGCTTCTCCCGTTTCGGTGACAAGCAACAAGCCACCGGTACGAGTCCAGTTGAGAATGGCTTCACGCGTCTCGGGATTGAGCGATTCCAGAGTGGCCAGCGACATCGCGACGATGTCGAGTCCGCTGTAAGCGATCGACATGTTCGGCAACATGGTCGGCTGCACGACCGCCGAGTTCTCTGAGTAAGCCGTTCCAAAGTGGCCGTGCGAGACTCCCATTGTGGATGAAACGGCTGACTCAAATTGGGAACAGTCCGCGTTCTTCGTCGAGATCACCAACAGTCCGGGACGACTCGAGCCCAAGTCTTGCTCGGCCACACTGACCGAGCGTTCGAGGTCTCTCAGTCGGCCTCGAGTGGATAGGAATTCGAGATTGCCGGAACTCGCGGCACCAATCATGGGGACGGGCAACGTCACCAAGGTCGACGCATTTTGGGGGCAGTTGACGGTGCGAGTGACGTTCGGCAGCGTGCTGTCGCTGGGCCGAAACGTGATGGCCATGTCTCGCGTTTCAGAGCGGTTCTGAATGCGAATTCGAATGGGGTGGTATCCGCCGCTGCGTGATCCAGCCCATCGAGAATCGACAGTCACAACGAAGTCTTCTTCCTGCGCCTGGTACTCGCTGCCTGTAGCGCCGAGACACAGACTGGGCATCAAACTCCAGGTCGAAATCAACAACCAGAGAGCGATGAGAAGTCGCATGGAATAGCCCTTTGACGTGACGATGGAACAAGCGGGGCGGAGACATTCGCGTTCGGACTTAGTTCTTAGCGATGTCGTCCGGAATGGCTTTGGCAACTTCAGGAACAGCGGTCAGCAAGGTGTCGACGATCTTGCCCGTCGTCCATCCTTCCATGCGGGCCGAGTAATCCAGAATCAAACGATGTCCCAAGACGTTGGGGGCGACACGTCGAACTTCGGCAAAGCCAACATTGGGCTTACCAGCGATGAGTGCCGCCGCTCGTGCCGAAGACGCCAAGGCGATGGCAGCACGTGGGGACGAGCCGAACTTCACAAACTTGCGAACGGGCTCGGGAGAGTCGGCTCGATCAGGATGAGTCGCCGAGACTAAGCGAGCGATGTAGTTGCTCACGGCCTCGGGAAGATGCACGCGGTCAACGAACTCGAAGAGCTGATTCAGGTCTTGCCCCGAGACTGCGACTTGCAATTCGGGCGGTACGCCTTGTTTGCGAGTCATGATGATCTGCTGCAAGACCTCGGTGCTTACGCTCTGCACATTGATCTTGAACATGAAACGGTCGACCTGGGCTTCAGGCAGAGGATAGGTGCCTTCGAGTTCGATTGGGTTTTGTGTGGCCAACACGAAGAACGGGAAGGGGAGTTGATGGGACTCGCCCATCACTGTCACACGTCGCTCTTGCAAGGCTTCCAGCAGTGCCGCCTGAGTCTTGGGAGTAGCTCGATTAATTTCGTCAGCCAGAACCAAGTTCGCGAAGATGGGGCCTTGGTGAAACACCAGCTTTCGAGTTCCTGAGACCTCTTGCAGGATGGGAGCGCCCACGATGTCGCTGGGGAGCAAGTCGGGAGTGAACTGCACTCGGCGGAACTGAAGCCCCAGCAACGACGAGAGCGACTTCACTAGCTCGGTCTTGCCAAGCCCCGGAAGTCCTTCCAGCAGCAAGTGACCTCGCGCGAGCAGGCAGGTGACGACTCGGTCGATGAGATCTTGCTGACCGAGGATTGCCGTTTGCAGTCCGTCGATCAGTCGAGTGATTCCGGTCTTGGCATGCGAAACTTCTTCAGGTGTCAGTAATCGCGTAGGGGCCAATGTGGGAAGTGCCATAGTTCGTTTCGTGATGGGGTTCTTGCGTTGGTGAATCTCGTCGAGCATTCGTTGGCTGACACAGTGGAACTGAGAATCAGCGGTGCTTCAAACGAGTTTCCAGAAATGTGGTCAGAACGCTCGCCGAGTGACCTCTGCAACCTCGCATTCCTGTTGCGTGAGAGCATGCTTGCGGCGGTTCGAACGGCTTCCATTGAGGACTAAATCCAGGCTGTTGAGTTGATTGTGAGGCGTCTCGAATTTCGCTACATTTTGCCGCCCGCCGAGCCAGAGAAATGCTCGAAATTTATAGCGATTTCGAGACCCTCGCGGACGCTGATCAGGAACGGCTCAAGGATTCTGACGACAGGCGCTTCGCGGCGCGTCCTTTAAGGAGATACCTCGTTGTCCGACAGTGACATTGAAGGTCTGCCAACCGGCAGCGAACGGATTCAGCAGCTCGACATTACCGATGAGATGCGAACGAGCTATCTCACCTACGCCATGAGCGTCATCGTCAGTCGAGCGCTACCTGATGTGCGTGACGGATTGAAGCCGTCGCAGCGGCGCATCCTCGTCGCGATGAACGATCTCAGTCTGTCGCCCGGCGGTTCGACGACCAAGTGCGCGGGTATCGTCGGTGAGACGATGAAGCGCTATCACCCGCACGGCGACGGCGCGATCTATCCCACCTTGGCGCGTATGGCTCAAGACTGGGTCATGCGAACGACGCTCATCGCGAAGCAAGGTAACTTCGGTTCGCTCGCTGGTTTGCCGCCAGCTCAGATGCGTTACACCGAAGCCAAGCTATCCGGTGCCTCCGCCGAGTTGCTCGCTGATCTCGAATACGACACGGTCGACTTCGTTCCGACCTACGACCAAAAGCAGCGCGAGCCGTCGGTATTGCCCGGTCGCTTTCCCAACTTGCTCGTCAACGGATCTCAGGGCATCGCGGTCGGTATGGCGACCAGCATCCCTCCGCATAACCTCGTCGAAGTCGCCGATGCGATCATGTTGGTGATCGACGATCCCAATGCGTCGGTTGATGAGATCATCGATGTCTTGCCCGGCCCGGACTTCCCGACTGGTGGCGTCATCTGCGGACGCTATGGCATTCGGCAGGGCTACATGACCGGTCGGTCGACGATCACATTGCGAGCACGGACTCACTTCGAGACCGAGAAGAACAGCGACGTGATCGTCGTCACCGAGATCCCCTACATGGAGACTCGTGACCGCGTTAAGGAGAAGCTCGAACAACTGGTGCGCGATGAGAAGATCAAAGGCATCTCGCGCATCGTCGACTACACCGACCGCAAGACTCCGCCGTGGCAAGTGCGACTGCATATTGTCTTGAAGAAGGAAGCGGATAAGGACGTCGTTCTCAATCAGCTCTATGAGTTCTCGTCGTTGCAGACGACCTTCAGCGTAATTCTGCTGGGGCTGGTCGGCGGCAAGCCGCGCACGTTGACGGTCAAGGAACTCGTGCAGGAATTCATCCTACACCGGGTGGACGTCATTCGTCGGCGGACCGAGTTCCTCTTAGCCGAAGCTCGTAAGAGGAAGCATACGGTCGAAGGCTTGATGATCGCGCAGCTCGACATCGACAAAGTCATCAGCACGATTCGTAAAGCTGGTAGCCGCGCCGAAGCTAAGGTCGACTTGCAGAAGATCGAAGTCCCGGCGGAACTCATTGCTCGGGCACTTGGGGACGACGGCTTCAAGAACTTTTCCGCCGAGTACGGAGTTCGCGAGAACTACTCGCTCTCAAATAATCAGGCCGAAGCCATCGTCTCGATGCAGCTGGGCTCACTCGCCAACCTGGAACGAGAGAAGCTGCGCGGCGAGTACTACAAGCTCTTGGAAGACATCAATTCTTATCTGCATCTGTTGTCGGATGAGGCACACATTCTGGCCGTCGTGCGTCAGGACATGCAGGCGCTCAAAGAGAAGTATCCCGATAAGCGACGAACGCTGATCGACGAAGAAGAACTGACGGACGTCAATAAGGACGACCTCATCACCGAGGAAACGATGGTCGTCACGCTCTCGCAGCGTGGCTACATCAAGCGGACCTCGCTCAGCGCGTATCAGGCTCAGAACCGCGGCGGTAAGGGCATCACCGGTGCGAAGAGCGACGAAGAAGACGCCATTCAGCATCTCTTCGTCTCCAGCACGCATGCGTACTTGCTCTTCTTCACCAACCTGGGGCGCGTCTATTGGCAGAAGGTCTACGATCTGCCGCTGCAAGGTCGCACGGCGAAGGGGCGTGCTCTCGTCAATCTACTCGCGCTGTCGGAAGGCGAAGTGGTCGAGAACTGCTTGCCGGTACGTGACTTCGATGGCCAACACTTCTTGGTAATGGCAACGAAGAATGGCACGGTCAAGAAGACGGCGTTGACGGAATACAGTCGACCGAAGCAGGGCGGCATCATCGCCATCAAGCTGAAAGAGGGCGACGAACTCGTCGACGTGATCATCGTCGGGCCGGGCGATGACGTGTTGCTGTCGACGGCGAATGGAATGGCGATCCGTTTCGCGCACACCAACGCGCGAGCAATGGGTCGAGCCACCGCCGGCGTGCGCGGCATCAAGCTGACGAAGGGCGATGAAGTCGTCGGCGTCGTGCTCGCGAAGGAAGGCTCGTTCCTGCTGTCGGTATGTGAGAACGGTTACGGCAAACGCACTCCGTTCGGTCCGGGTAGCGATGGTTCGCAGCCGGCGCCTGCGGCTTCGGCTGACGATGAAGCCGCTGACGCAGATGGCGTCGATGTGCCCGACGAGCCGGAAGTAGAAGAAGCCGAAGACGACGTTCGCAGCGCGTTCATGTATCGCCTGCAAGGCCGAGGCGGCAAAGGCGTGCGAGACATCAAGACGACAGCACGCAACGGCAAGGTCGTGGATGTGCTCGCTGTGAACGAAGGGGATCACGTGGTGATGGTGACCAGCGGCGGAATGATTCAACGCGTGCGAGTGGCAGACTTCAGCGTCATCGGTCGCAACACGCAGGGCGTGCGCATCATCCGTCTGACGACTGAAGATAAACTCGTCTCACTGGCCCGCATCCCGGCAGAGATCATCACGGAAGAAGACGAGAAGCAAGTCGCCCCAGTTGAAGTCGTAACTCAGCAGGTCGACGCATCAAACAATGAACCGCCAGCTTCGTAATCTCGGAGTGCTGCGTTGTGATGCTCTTTTGGACTGAGCCGGAGTATCTCCTCGCAGCACTCGTGTGGGTGCTTGCGCTGGCGGTTGGGTTGCGGCAGTTGTTGCTTTGGCGGCGGCGGTGCAAGGCTCGAGGACGCGGTCTGAGGTTCGTTGCCGTCGGGCTTTCGGGTTGGATGTTGCTGGCGTTTGTTACCGGTCTTGAAGTGAGCTTCGCAGCCTTCGCTGATAGCACCGACGCCTTCAACATGACCAACATTTCTAAGCGTTGGTTTCGGCGGTACATCGAACCGCAACGCAACGAGGACGGCTTTCGTGATTGCCGTCCGCTGCAACGCAAACTGGCCGCCGGCAAGAAGCGAGTCGTCTTCTATGGCGACAGTTTCACCATTGGGCATGGTCTACGGCGGATGGAAGATCGCTTCAGTGATCTCGTGGAAGTCGGACTTAATGCCAACTCCAAAACCGCAGTGTGGGAAGTCTCGAACTTCGGTGAGTGCGGTTGGGAGATTGCCACGATCGAAGGCATGATGAAGGCAGCGTTTACGGAGGGCTACGAGGCCCAAGTCATCGTCTATGCCTACATGCTAAATGACATCGAGGGCTACGACCCGCGCACGACCGAGGCCATTAAAGAGATTCAAAAGCATCAGCCTCAGCATTGGTTGTGGACTCGAACTTACTTTTTCAATTGGCTGTATTTTCGTTGGCAGCAATACCAAGCCGGTCGCACGGTGGATTACTTCCCACACTTACGAGACTCCTATCGCTCGCCCGCATGGGGTTCAGTGCAACGCACTCTTGAGAGGATGCGCGACAACGCGAAGCAGAATGGAGCCGAGTTCCGCGTTGCCATTTTCCCTTTCATGCACAGCCTTGGTCCGGACTATCCCTTCCGCGAAGTGCATCAACAGATTGCAGACTTTTGTCGCGAGCAGTCGATTCCGGTGCTGGATCTCGACCCTGTCTTTTCAGCACATCTCAATGAAGGATTGGTTGTCGGACGCTTCGACAATCATCCCAACGAGCGTGCTCATCAACTGGCAGCAGAGGCCTTGCTCAAGAACTTGCTGTCGGATCTGAAGGCTGACTGAGAATGCTCGTTGATGTCGGCCCGCAAGACGTCACGTCATCGGAATCCACTTGGCCAAGATGAATGCTGGGATCATCAGCGCCGCAGTCACGAGCCCGAGTGCTGATTGGCCGGTTACATACACAACCAGCGTCGCGTCGAGCATGACCAAGGACAGCAGCATCACCTTGATGGCCAGTTGCACGTTTTGCGGAGACGGTTCAGAGATGGCCGTTACCAATCGGCGTCCGACGGTGAAGGCGATCATGCCGAGCACTAACAACGTTGAAGACGGGTCTTCGAGTCCTCCCGAAGCTTTCCACGTAAACCCAGCAAGTATGCACAGCCCGGCAGCGATGACTCCGGCGGCCGCAATCAACAATCCACGGTGACTCCATTTGGCTTCTTGTTTTGCAAACCAGGTTAAGCCGGTCACATAAACTCCAAAGCCTGTGGCCACGACCAGCGGATTAACGGACCAGGGTGAGTCATTGATCGCGGCACTCGCCCCCAGCATCACGTTGAAGAAGCGGCAGCTCCCCATCGCAACCGGCCCCAGCGGCGTCTTCTTGAGTACTTTGTCATACAGGTAAATGGAGACCGTTAGCGCCGCAGCAACGATCAGTGAATCACGCCCGACGTAGGCCGCTAGTCCCAGTCCTGTGATGTTGCAGATGATGCCGATGGCGACTGCAACCTTGACTGGAATTCGTCCCGACGGAATGGGGCGCAGAGGGCGCTGTTCGGCATCGATGGCTCGATCGAATACGTCGTTGAAAATCATTCCGGTCCAGTAGTGACAGACCGAAACCGCCAACAGCACCACAAACGAATGAGTGGGGGTGAAGCTGCCGTTGACCAATGCGAAGCCGAGTAAGATGTCAGCCATCGCTGTGAAGACGTTGGCAAATCGCACGAGCTGCAAGAACCCCAAGAGGCGGTCTCCGAAAGTGATCCCCGGAAGTTCCTGAGGCGGTAGAGGGATGGGAGCGGTCATTCGATGTATCCTGGAAGGCGAGGGCCAGAACCTGGCACTCATGCCGATTCTGTTGAAGCGAACGAGGTCGCGAAACGCCGAGTAGCTTAGGCCGAGATCGTGGAGACTTCAGGTTACTTGTGAAGCGATGACTCGCCCCTGTGGAGCGGTCTTGTTGGTTTGGTCAGTCAGAGACCACACGATGGCTGGCAGTTGTATCGATGAAGCCGTTCATCGACGGTTGTGACAAGCAATTCCAAGTTCGGTCGTGTCGATGAATCTCATGAGTCCGAAGTGTCAGGTGGTTGAGAAGCATTGCATCGCAAGGATTTGTCAGGACGTCGAAGAGCTGTCCGTCCTGGCTTTCGAGTCATACTTCAGGACTGATTCCCTCCAATCACTCACTTTGCCATCTGATTTCCACCCGAATCGCAGGCACGACCTAGGAGTTTCACGAGTGGAGTTCTCGAAGGGCCGCAACAAAGTAAACCGGGAGATTGCATCATGGGCGAGTTCTGGCGATGGCGCGAGCGATTGGCCGCGTTGCGGGAACGCAATGGTTCGATCGTGTTGCTGGCGGTCATCTTCTTGGTGGTGATCCTGGCTTTCACGGCATTCACAGTCGACGTGGGATTCATCTCACTGGCGAGAACTCAGATGCAAGCCGCCGCTGACTCTGCGGCGTTGGCGGCAGCGATGGAGCTGACGAGTTCCACGAGCCCGAGTCAGGTGCGAGCCAACGCTCAAGCGGCTGCTGCTGATGTTGCATCGAGGTTTGTGAACGGCGATCGGTCAGGCGTGACTTTAGACGCCGCGACCGACATTACGTTTGGAAAGCAAGTCAGCATCGGAAACGGCCAATACTCGATGCTCTGGGGCAACGATCAAACTCCGTACAACATTGTGAAGGTACGCGTTCGTCGTGGTACCGACAGTGATGGCAACGGTGGCACGATTGATAATCGCCTGCCGTTGTTCTTCGGTCCTGTCATTCAAAACTCGAAGGCTGACCTCACTACGGAAGCAATCGCATCGTTTCAACCGCGCGACATCATGCTGGTCCTCGACTTTTCAGCGTCGATGAATGACGACAGTTGCTTAGGAGCCATCGGCAAGTTGGGACAGACCTTTATCGAAAGCAATTTGCAGACGATGTGGACCGAACTGGGGAGTCCAGTCTATGGCAATCTGACTTTCACACCTCAGTACGCAGTTCTGAAGGGCGGGCCAGTTTCGGGCACGATGCCGCATGTGGAAGTCACCTATAAGCGATCCTCGGTTTACGTGACGTCAACGTCTGCGTTGAAGAAGGTCACGCTCGTGATGGGAAGTCGAACTCAGACGTTCTCGGGTTTGACGGCGATGACTGGAACTTTCCAAGGCACCGGTTCGAATGCTGGCCGCGACATCACTTCGGTCTATGTCGAATCGGGAACCAACACGAATCGCTCACCGGGTGGACTTGGCGAACTCTTCAGCTTCACCGCTGCCAACATCAAGACGGCTTTGGGGCTCAACATCACCTATCCGTATCCGGCTGGTTCATGGGATGAATACATCAGCTATGTCCAAGCCTCGTCGGGTGATATCAAGAACGCTGGGTATCGTGACATGTATGGGTATCTGACGTGGCTGCACTACTTGCAGTACTACCATCCCTATGCATCGGATACTCCAGACTTGTGGAAGACGAGCGAGCATCCCATCAGTTCGGTTAAGGACGCCGTTGACTTGTTCGTGGACTACCTGACCGAGAACGCTGGCGGTGACTACATCGGCCTGACGATCTACACACACACGAGTTCTTCGGGGGCCATTCTTGAGCACGGGTTGAGCACCAATCTGACTCAAGTGAAAAACACCACTCGGCAGCGACAAGCTGGCCATTACACCGGCGGCACGAACATCTCCGCAGGGATGGCAACGGGCCGAGTCGAACTGACAACGAATGGTCGCGATCGATCCGAGAAACTGATGATCGTGATGACTGACGGTCAGGCGAACCTGCCTGGAAGTGTCAGTACGGCTTGTGCCGCAGTGCTCACAGAAGCTCAAGCGGCTAGTGCGGCTGGTATCAAGATTGTCACGGTGACCGTGGGTTTGGATGCAGACACCGCGCTCATGCAGCAAGTTGCCAGCATCGGTGGCGGCGAGTGCTTCATCGTGCCGGGCAATCAATCGGTGGCTGACGTGCAGGCTCAGTTGATGGAAGTCTTCATTCGAATTGCTTCGACTCGACCTCTGAAGCTCATCAAGTAAGCCAAGCGACTGAGTACCTTCATCCTGCTCGTCAGTTGGCAATCCTGCTTTGCAGCGATTGCCAGCTGGCTAGCAGGATGTTTGCTTTGAGGTGGATCAACTTCACAAACGAGATTTCTACACGAGCAACTCATCCAGCACTCGTCCTTGGCCAGGACGGATCTTGAAGGGGCGTCCGTCAGGACTGGTGTAGTGCCTATCGAGATCAAAACCGAAGCGGTCATAAATCGTGGCGGCAAGGTCTTCGACTTCGATCGCTCGACCGACAGGTTGTTCGGCGTATTGATCGCTGGCCCCGACAACTTGTCCGTTCTTGAAGCCGCCGCCACCAATTGTGAAGACCATCGAACCGACCCAGTGATCTCGACCTGCAGCTGAATTGATCTTGGGTGTCCGACCGAAATCGCTGAGCCAGAAGACGATCGTGTTATCGAGCATGCCGAGTCGTTCCAGGTCATCGAGCAAGGCCGAGTAACCGGTGTCGAGCTGCGGTAGCAGTGTGTTCTTCAAGCTCGTGAAGTTTTGGGCGTGAGTATCCCAGCTCGAAAAGCTGACGTTGACCATTCGCACGCCGGCTTGCAGCAATCGTCGAGCGAGTAAGCACGACTGGCCAAAGCGATGTCGACCGTACTTATCTCGCAACCGTGGATCTTCTTTCGAGAGATCGAATGCTTCCTTCGCTCGTGGCGAAGTCACGATGCCAAAAGCCTTCTCGTAGAAGGCGTCCATCGCACCGACATCGTTTTGCTGTTGCTCGACTTTGCGTTGCCACGAATCGAGCTTCTCCAACATGCGCTGGCGGCGATTGAATCGCGAGACCTGGATCCCACCAGGCAGCGTGATGCCATCAATGTTGAAGACGCCGGCATTTGGATCGTCGCTGACGACAAACGGGTTGTGTTCATTGCCGAGATACCCCGACTGGCCGCCAGCATTCATCTTGTCGACGCCGTTGCCGAGCTGCACGTAGGGCGGCATCCCGTTGCGATAGCCAAGCTCGCGAGAGATCACCGAACCATACGAGGCATAGACGGTGGTTGGATTGAATCGCCAACCCGAGAGCATGTACGCGTCAGCGATGCCGTGCCCTCCGTTGTATGAGTACCCGTTGCGGATGATTGAGTATTTATCGAGGCTCTGCGCCATGCGCGGCAGATGCTCGCAAATCGTGACTCCGGGCATGTTGGTCTGGATGACATCGAACTCACCGCGAATCTCCGCCGGTGCATTCGGTTTTGGATCGAACGAGTCCTGATGCGAAACTCCTCCTAGCATCCACAGGACCACGATGTTGAGGTCGTTGCCTTTGGCACTGCCTGCGGCCTTAGCTTGTTGTTCGGCTCGAAGCAGACGTGGCAGGCTCAAACCTGCGAGCCCCGCGCCGCCCACCTGCAAGAACTCTCGTCGGTTGAGCCCTTCGCAATTCCGAGATGATCCATGGTCGAAGCTAAGCATGGCGTGTCCTTGGGGCAGGGCGTGTTGGCGATGGCGGGGGATAAGCGGCGAGGATTGCGGCAGTTCGAGTCGCCGAGAGGCGACGTATCTAAAACTACGAGTTTGAGTGTCGTCCAGTTTCAGTCCGAACGTCAAACCGTAGTCTCAAGATTCTCAATGAAGAACGGCTTTTGATGTCGATAACGCCGGTCTTTTAGAGCTGCTTGATGAACTCAACGATGGCGGCGTTGACGACCGCTGGGTTCTCTAGGGGAGCCATGTGCCCGGCTTCCGGGACGACGACAAGGTTGGCTCGCGGCATGGAACGAGCCATCTCCTGCATCTCGGTAACGGTCGAAATCTTGTCGTCGATGCCGCAGATCAAGAGCGATGGCACATCACACTGTGGCAGCCATGCGCGTACGTCCGGCCGCTCGGCCATGCCGCGTAGAGCAGCCGCGATCGTGCGCGGCGAGTTGGCATGAATGATGTCTCGCATCTGAGAGATGGCGGCTTGTTGTCGCTCGCTCGTGATTGCGGCAAAGAGGTTGGGAAGCATGGCAGTTGAGACGACCTCGGCCCCGTTCTCCAACACCAGCCCTGCGAGCCGATGTCGGTTGGCGACTCCCTCGGGCGTATCGGCGATGGCTCGAGTGTCGCACTGAATGAGTCCCTTCAGCCGCGACGGATATTTCTTGGCAAACTGCCATGCGACGTAGCCGCCCATCGACAGCCCGCAGAGCACGATTGGTTCTGTAATGCCAAGTACATCCAGCAGCGCATTCACGTCGTCGGCGAGCTGCTCCATCGTCAGTCGCTCTGAGTTGGACGTCGCCAGTTCGCTTTGCCCGAAGCCTTGCAGGTCTGGTGCGATGACTCGGTAACAGTAGCTCAAACCCGCGAGCTGCTCTTTCCACATGGCGTGATTCAGAGGAAAGCCATGCAAGCAAACCAAAGGAGTCCCTTGGCCCTGTTCGACAAAGTGCAGCTTGAAACTGTTGAGTGAAACCGTGGGCATGAAGTCTCCAGTAATGGTCAGCGAGAGTGTCGACGTCGCTCGATGGCGCTTGCTTCTTCCGTTGTCAGGAAGCCCCAACGCAACGCTTCGTCTTGTGTGTATTGCTTGCCGAGCAGCAACGCGGTCGCGGCCTTGTTCAACTCGTGACCAAGATAGAACGCATGGCTGGCAGCGAGTGGTTCGCTCGCTGCGGCGCTGAATTGGTCGAAGAGCACGAACGGATCGGTGCCATGCCAATAGCCGTCGCGGTTCATCACGTGAATCTCACCGCGTTCGACGAAGACTCGATAGTTCGGGTCTTTGATCTGAGCAGCGAGTTGTCGCAGTTCGGCGTCGCCCATCTCGCGTAGCTTCGGATCTCGGAGCAACAGCAAGCTCGAATCAACATGCTTCGGCAGTGCTCGCTGCTTGATCGAGCGGAAGACGTGCCGCCGTGCGAGGTCGAACTCTTTCACCGCCGAACGCGCCCAATTGATGACTTCCGTCGTCAGCACGCTGCGGATGCCGAGTTCCTGACAGATCGCCGCTAGCAAGAAGTTGACGCCGTTCGAATCGACCTCGGTCAGCTCCGTGAGGTTGCCGATGCCCATCATGATCTCGATCTCGGGCCAACGGCGCCTCGCTTCGAAGTAGCGTGCCAAGGACGCCGCGAAGCCGAAGCCAATGGGTTCGATGATTGGATCAATGCGAAAGCGACGGCCTGCAAGTTTTAATACATCAACGGCCTCGGCGAGCGAATCCAATCCGAACGGTGCATCGGGAATCGCGACGAATTCGGCGTCGAGCTGAGCCGCCCACTCAACGTTGCTGCGATTGCAGCTCAAGACGAGCTCCGCGCCGGCGGCGACTGATGTTTCGACCTCCGCTCGATCGAAACTGTCGATCGAGACTCGAAAGCCGTCTTGCTTGAGCAACTGAGTGACCTCAGCAACTCGCGGCCAACTCTCGCCGGGCACGCAGCCGAGGTCGATGACGTTCGCGCCGCTGTCTCGAAAGTGGCTCGCCAGTTTGAGGATCTCGCGATCGCTCATGCGCGGCGCGTGATTGATCTCGGCGAGGATCTCGATGTCGTACTCATCGAGTTTGATCGGCGGCCGCGCGCCTTTGCCGAAGTACTCGGGCAAGTCGAAGAGATCTTTCGGCCCGCGTTCAAACGGCACTCCGAATTTGTCAGAGAGCACGCCGAGATCCCCCTGACACCATCCCGGCACAAAGACCTTTTGGCTGCCCGCAGCGGTCTCTTCAGGCAAACGCCGCGCGACGAGATCGGCATGCATGAGTGCCGCGACACTGACGCCAACATCAAGTACCTGCGGCTCGAACCCCACGCTCTCGCCAAGCTGAGTCACGACCTTATGCAAGGACGGCTCAGCCAGCTTGCCAGTAAGAAACAGGTAACGCGGGGACATCAATGGTCCTGAACTCGTGCGTGACGAACGCAGGGAGTTTGGGTGGCACGCCCTGACCATCGGGAAGGGCGCGTTGGAGCGACACTTCGGAGTATGCCCACGCCCTTCGAGTACTCAGGGCGTGCCACCCGAATTCGTAAGCCAGGAAAATGCTACGCGATGATGTCCTTCAGCACGTGACCGTGAATGTCGGTCAGACGGTAATCGCGGCCCTGAAAGCGGGTTGTTAGTCGCTCGTGATCGAGGCCGAGCTGATGCAGGATCGTCGCTTGCACGTCGTACCATTGGACCTTGTCCTTCACGACGCTGAAGCCCAGTTCGTCGGTCTCGCCGTAAGAGAGGCCGCCCTTGATGCCGCCGCCGGCCATCCAGATTGAGAAGCAATCGGGATAGTGATCGCGACCCAAATTCGCTCCGCCCGCCGTGCGACCTTCGCGGAACGGCGTGCGTCCGAATTCTCCACCCCACACGATGAGCGTGTCCTTCAGCATGTCGCGTTGCTTGAGGTCCTTGATGAGCGCCGCGATCGGCTTATCCATCGTCGCGCATTTGTTGGTGAGACCTTGCGTGATCGCCTCGCCGGGACCAGTGCCGTGAAAGTCCCAGCCCCAGTCAAAGAGATGCACGAAGCGGACTCCTTGCTCGCACAGCCGCCGGGCCAGCAAGCAGTTGTTCGCGAGACTGCCTCCGCCCGGCTTCGCTCCGTAGCTTTCGAGGATGTGCTGCGGTTCCTTCGAGATATCCATCACCTCGGGCACTGAGGTCTGCATGCGGAAGGCAAGCTCGTATTGCTGAATGCGAGTGAGAGTTTCGGGATGACCGAACTCTTGAGCTTGCGTCTCATTGAGATCGCGCAGAGCATCGAGGCTCAAGCGGCGCATGTCACGATTCATACCCTCGGGGTCAGAGACGAAGAGCACCGGGTCGCCGGTCGAGCGACATTGCACGCCTTGATAAACCGACGGCAGGAAGCCCGAGCCGAACGAGTTCTTGCCGCCGTTGGGCTGCACGCCGCTCGAGATGAGGACGACAAAGCCGGGCAAGTTTTCGTTCTCTGTGCCGAGCCCATATGTGATCCAAGAACCCATCGACGGACGACCGGGCCGCGCGAAGCCGGTGTAAGCGAGGATCTCGGCGGGAGCGTGATTGAATTGGTCGGTGTTCATCGAGTGGATGACGCACATCTCATCCGCGACGCCATGAAAGTTTGGCACCGCATCCGAGAACCATTGTCCGCCTTGTCCGTGCTGCTTGTACTCGCGCGGCGTGCCGAGCAGGTTCGGTACGCCGGACGTGAACGCGAACCGCTTGCCCTTGATGAACGAGTCCGGCGCCGGTTTGCCCGTCAGCTTCACCAGTTCGGGCTTGTAGTCGTAGATGTCCAAATTCGGCGGCGAACCAGTCATGTGCAGATAGATGACCCGCTTCGCCTTCGCTGCGAAGTGCGGCTTCTTTGGTGCGAGCGGATTGATCGGCGCTGACGGAGCGGCAGTCGCTGGCTGCCCCATGAGCCCCGCCAATGCAATCGCTCCGAGCCCCGCTTGCGAGTCCTTCAAGAAGTGTCGTCGAGTGAGATGTTGCAGGCGTTCGAATTCGAAGTTCATGTTGTGACTCTCTTATTGGAGTTCGGTTGCCAGAGTGTTTCGGGTTTGTTGGCTTCTCCATGCATCGCATGGCGATCAAGGAGTAGGTTGGCGGCGGGCTCTAGAAACAAGAGTGTGTCTATTACTCATTCAACCGATGAGGACCGAGCAGTTTCTTGACTACGGAAGGCTCGAATGGCTTTGGTTTCTCCGAGTTCCTGTATCTTCTCGAACCAATGTGGGATCTCACTGATAGGAAACTCTGGCAGTACTCGGCTGCCAGGGACTTCGTCGAATTGACCGTCGACTTGAAGGACGAAAACTCGCAATCGGTCACCGTAATAGAGCCATACTTCGCTGACTCGCAATGCGGCATAAATTCCAAACTTCGGCAGGGACGATCGGCCAATATCGACTTCCAGAACGAGATCCGGTCCGGGGTGAATCGAAAGGTCGATCTCAGCTAAGCCGCGAACACGTTGAGCATTCGCGATGTAATAGCTTTCGTCGGCTTCAAATCCTCGTTGCACGTCTTCACGGCGAAAAGTAGTTGACTTCACTGCTGCAATCTCGATGTCACGAACCTCGGTAAAGGTTTCGATCATTCGGCCAATAAAACTGCCGGCGGTTTCGTGAAGTCGAGAGGGCGACATGATCTCCAACACTCCTTGATCAAACGCGATACGAGTTCGCCGTTTGTCGGACTCACGAATCATTCGATCGTATTGCAGCCAGGACACATCGCACTTCACCACACGATGTTCCAAAGTGCTTTGCAGGGGGATCGTGGCGATCATCAGGGGACTCCACTGAGGCGACTTAACGCGACATAAACATCTCGTCGAGATTCAGCATCACGTTGCTGACGATGGTCCAGGCGGCGAGGTCGGGGACTTCGACGCCTTGTGGTGCCGGACCAATGGGTTTGGTCGCGATACTGGCGGCTTCGGTCGGCTTGGCTGCGAACTGCTCCTTGGCTTGAGCTTGCAGTTTGACGAGGCGGTTTAGTTCTGACTCGCTGGGGTCACGTGCGAGGCAAACCTTGAAGGCATATCGCACTCGGTCTGTAGGAGTCGCTCCACCTTCCTTGATGAGGCGTCGAGCCAGTGCTTGCGAGGCTTCGATGTAAACCGGGTCGTTCAACGTAACGAGGGCTTGCAGCGGAGTGTTGGTGCGAGGACGACGTAGAATGCAGGCTTCGCGCGTCGGAGCATCAAAGGTCGCCATCGACGGGTAAGGATTCGAACGCCGCCAGTTGGTGTAGATGCCTCGGCGGTATTGGTCTTCGCCGTCGCTCTTTGACCAGTCGATACCACTGCCGAATGCAGCGCTCACTCCGAGAGCGGGCTGATATGGCTTCACTGGCATGCCATACATCTTGGGGCTTAAGAGACCGGCAACGAAGAGGGCTTGATCGCGAACGATTTCGGCGGTGACGCGGAAACGCGGACCTCGCGCCAGCAGGCGATTGTCGATGTCGCGTTCGAGCAATTCAGGAGTCACCTTGGACGACTGCCGGTAAGCGTGGGATGTCACAAGCAACTTCAGCAGCTTCTTCATGTCCCAATTCAATGTGGTCTGGAATTCGACGGCCAGCCAATCGAGCAATTCAGGATGTGATGGCAAATCGCCTTGGGAGCCGAACTCCTCGGCAGTCAGCACGATGCCGTTGCCAAAGAGCTTCTCCCAATAGCGATTGACGGTAACTCGCGACGTGAGTGGGTTGTTTGAATCAAGCAACCACGTGGCGAGAGTCAAACGATCGGGCTTCGCTCCATCGGGCAGCGGATGAAACGCCGCTGGCACGCCTTCACTGACCTCGTCGGCCAGGTTCATGAAGTCGCCGCGGAGTTGTACACGGGTCTTGCGGCGCTTGTCGGCAGCGAGCTCGCGCTGAATCGGAACGGTCACCGCTTGAATGCCCGCAAGCTGTTTCTTGATGTCAGCAATCTGATTGCGAAGGGGTTGTTGCTCTGCAGCCACGGTCGTGAGGAAGTACTCCGTCAACGTCGTTCGGTCTGCGTCGCTGCGTTGCTCTGCGGGCTTCTTTACGAGTGCGACAATGTTCGCAGGAGTGCGAGCAAACTCGGCGGTCCTGGCGTCATCGGTGACGCTCAGTCGGAAGTGCCCGAGAATGTGCTTCTCGTGTTGCGAACTGTGTTCGATCGAAACCGTCAGCTTCGAGCCGGGTGTAATCTCTAATGCCTCGGCAATGAGCGTGAGGGAACTCGGTTGACCGATCTTGCCGCCAACTGCCCAGCCTTTGGTCTTGTCCTTGGGCTTGCCATCTTTCACGAGGACGTCGTTCGCATCGAATTGAGTCTGCGTGTAATCCGCGAACGCCGAGACCAACTTCACACTGCGAGCACCGGTTGGTGACATTTCGCGACTTGGGTTCGGCGCGGTTTTGATCGTGTCTTCGAACACCACTTTGCGATCGGCATTTAGCACTTCGATTTTGGCACCGACGAGCTTGTTACCAATTCCTCCATCGGTGCGATTCCAGATCGCGATGCGGTCGATCGGCTGAGCAGACTTGAGATCCACTTCCCACCAAGGATTGTTCTCAAGCTTGGTGTGAGTCACTGACTTACCCTCGAAGTAGTGCCCGTTGGTGTTGCCGTCATTGGCGAGCTTGGCAGGGCCTTCGTAATCCACACTGCTCTGAGTGGCTTCACCTTTGAGGGCGACGTTCTCGGTGCCGTTAAAGATCTGCACTTCGGCCAGCATCAAGTGCGTATTGCCGGGCAAGCTAACTCGTACAAACTGACCGGAGAGCTTGCTGGATTCTGGGGGCGCAATCGACGCTGTGATCTGGCTTACCACGAAGTTGCCGCCTGCGAGACCTGGTCCTTTTCCTGGCAGCGTGTCGTGAGGAAGGGCGTCGAGGCGGATCGCGCTGAGCTTCTTGCCATCCAGTGGTAGATCGATGCGGAATGTGTCCGTCGGCTTGGCTTCAGAGGCGAGTACATTGCCAGCATCGTCAACTGTCAGAGTTGCTCCACTGGTTGATGTGGCGGCACTTGGCTTGGGAGTAAGCCAAGTTAGCTCACGAGGAAAGCTGGCCTCCCACTTGTTTTGAGCCGCAAGCAGTTCGGGCGTGGCTGTCTTCAGTTTGGTTTCGGAGGCGGCGAGTTCTGCTTCCAGCGCGGTGCGACGCTGCTTGTCGCTTTCCGAGTAGAACGTCAGCAATGGCGATTCATCGCGACGATCAGCGTCTTCGGTGTTATTGAGAATGGCGAAGAGCTGGAAGAATTCTTTCTGCGAGATCGGGTCGTACTTGTGGCTGTGGCATTGGGCACAGGCGATGGTCGTGCCCATCCACGTGGCCATGGTTGTGTTGACTCGATCGACGATCGCCACATTGCGGAACTCTTCGTCGTTCGTTCCGCCTTCGCTGTTTGTCTGGGTGTTGCGATGAAACGCAGTCGCGACGAGTTGGTCTTCGGTGGGATTCGGCAAGAGGTCGCCTGCAACTTGTTCGATCGTAAATTGATCGAACGGCAGGTTGCGATTGAACGCCTTAATGACCCAATCTCGATAAGCCCAAATCGTCCGCGGCGGATCGTCGGCGTATCCCGCTGAGTCCGCATACCTCGCGACATCGAGCCATTGCCGCGCCCAATGCTCGCCATAAGCCGACTTGGCGAGGATGCGATCAACGAGCTTTTCGTAAGCGTCCGCGCTCTTGTCGCTCACAAATTCGTCGACTTCAGCAGGCGTCGGCGGGAGCCCAATCAAATCGAGTGACACTCGGCGAATGAGAGCGTTCTTATCAGCTTCAACGCTTGGCTTAAGTCCCTCTTTGGCCAAACGTGCTTGTATGAAGTTGTCGATGGCATTTCGCACTGGAGCATTGGTCGCAACTGCCGGAACGTTGGGCTTGATGGGCTTCTCATACGACCAATGCCGCGAGAACGGAGCACCTTGAGCGATCCACTGCTTGAGGATCTCGACCTCTTTGACGGACAACTTCTTGCCAGACTTGGCTGGCGGCATGACGGTGTCGTTGTCAGTTGAGATCACTCGCTTGATGAGTTCGCTGTCATCCGGCTTGCCCTTCACAACAGCCGTGTGTCCGCCGAGATCCTCGAAGAAGCCGTCGGCCGTATCGAGACGCAAAGCATTACTGCCGCCCTTGCGTTCCTTCTCATCCGGGCCATGACAGAAGAAACAGTTGTTGGACAGGATGGGTCGCACGTCGCGATTGAAGTCGATCTTCGGCTCGGCTGCAGAGGAGCGGCTTGCCAGCAAGCAAACCGTCAATGGAACGAGGAGCAAAGAGCGGCGCATATGAACTCTCCGTGTGAGGCAGGGATGAGTGATGGTGGCGAAGGGCAGTCGGGGGGATGCGAGGCAGGTCGAAAGGGAGCAGCGCGGGAAGGCGACTGCCAGAATGTTGTAGATCCGAGGCTAGCTTCTGTCAGCGGATACGCCACCAACTTATTCGAGTGACGTACTGCCTGTAAGAACTCACTCGCGTCGTTCTTGGAAGTCGTCCACGGAATGCGATGTCTCAGAACAATCGCAGTTGCCCGCTCGAAGGTTTGGGCGGTCGAAACAGGGATGCATCGAGCGGTTCGTATTTGCCATTGAGCCCGTAACGCTTGGCGAAGACTTTGAAGGTTTGATCAATCTGTTGAGCGATCGGGCCGGTGCCTCGCATACGTTCGCCGAACTCGGACGAATTCAATTGGCCGTCACGAGTGGCTCGGATTCGAGATTCAATCAGCTCACGCTTACTCGGCAAGCAGCGCTCCAGCCACTCCATAAACACCGGCTGCACGGTCAGAGGCAATCTCACCAGGATGTAAGTGGCGAATTGGGCTCCCGCTTCCGAGGCGGCTTTCAAGATGGCGGGCATCTCTGAATCGTTAAGGCCAGGGATCATCGGCGAGGTCATAACAACCGTAGGAATTCCCGCTTGAGAGAGTTCGTGAATCGCTCGCAGTCGCGCGGCTGGGCTGCTGGTTCGAGGTTCCAGAACTCGCGTCAGTTCCTGATCGAGCGATGTCACGCTCAGTGCGACTCGTACTAATCCGAGCTTGGCCATTTCGCTGAGGATGTCGATGTCGCGCACGACGAGTGCGTTCTTGGTCACAATGCCGATCGGCAAGCGAGCTTCCAAGGCTACTTCCAAGCAGCCGCGCGTAATGCGGTGCTCGCGTTCGATCGGCTGATAACAGTCTGTGACGCCGGACATAACGACGGTTTCAGGCTGCCAATTGGGACGATTGAGCCAGTCTCGCAGCAGCTTCGGTGCATCGGCCTTGAAGAAGATTTTGGTCTCGAAATCGAGTCCCGCGCTGAGGCCTAGATACTCGTGAGACGGTCGGGCGTAGCAATAACTACAACCGTGAAGGCACCCGCGATAAGGATTGATGCTGTACCGGAACGGAACGTCGGGACTGTCGTTCTCGCTCACGATGCTCTTGGATGAGTCGAGGAAGTACTCGGTCTTCAAATGCCGTAAGTCTTCCATGTACTCGGCATCGTGCTCGACATGTTCAAGGTCCGGCACGGCATAAGTCTGCCCAAACCGATTTGGCGGATCGATCTGACTGCCGCGACCTTTGGCGTGTGGAGAGGAAGACATCGTGTCGGACTCAAATAAGGACAGAAGGCGAGTGGAGACAGGAAGATGAGCAACAGAAAAATGAAATGCGAGCAGGCGAGTAGTCTTCAGGATATGAGTTTCAGGGTGTGTGAACGCCTTTCCGCTCACTCAATGCGGCCTTGATGTTCGAAGCTCGAAGATAGTCGAGTTAATGAGACCGCTTCGCACCGGTTTGAGTTCTTGTGCCTATTTCAAATCTCGAAGGCTGAGGACTCATCATGTTGCGACCCGAGCGAATGCGGATTGAACCATAGACGAACGGCGTTGATGGCCGAGTTGTTTGGGCTCCGGTGAAGTCCTTGTGGTTCACGACTCATCTTGCAATTGCGGCGATTGGCGGAGTTCTGACGGCAAGTTGGGACGTGACCGCAATGTCTGCCGTGCTCACGGTACTCATCATGTTGCCGGGTTCGGTCGGGATGCACCGACTGCTGACGTATCGCAGTTTTGAATGCCCTAAGTGGCTCGAACATGTCCTCGTCTACTGCGGAGTTCTCTCGGGGATCGGCGGGCCTCGGCGGATGTTGGAAGTGCATGAACTCCGCGACTGGTGCCAAAGGCAGCCGCTGTGTCATCACTTCTTCTCGCATCAGAGCAACATCCTCAGAGACGCGTTCTGGGTCTTGAACTGCCGCTGCGAGCTCGATCATCCGCCGACCATTCAGCCTGAGCCTGAGTTTGAAAACGATCGTTTCTATTGGTTCCTCGATCGGTATTGGATGGCCGCTCAAATGCCTCTTGCAGTGGTGCTGTTTCTCATCGGAGGTTGGAGTTGGTGCGTCTGGGGTATCAGCGTCCGAGTGGCGATGACGCACATTAGCTTTTGGGGCATCGCGTATTTGGTTCACAACTTCGGCAGCAGTGATTGGCGCGTCGAGACCGCCGGAGTGCAGGGTTACAACGTCCGAGGTCTCGGACTGATTTTGCTCGGCGAAGCATGGCACAACAACCATCACGCTTTTCCCGAGTCAGCGCGTTTCGGACTGAAGTGGACGCAGCCCGATCCCGGTTATTGGTTCGTGCTGTTTCTGCAAAGTGTCGGTCTCGCCTGGAACGTGAAGCTCCCGGAACATCACCCCGAGCGAGTAGAACTCGTCGCCCTCAACGACCGAGTGCCGGATGGAATGTCGCTCAATCGCACGGTCGTGAAGGGCTGCCTTTAGAGGAGCTTCACCGTGACGACCGAACGATTGCGAGTTTGCCAACATCCGCTTGTGCAACATCATCTCGGACATCTGCGCGATGTCGGGACTTCGCCCGCTGAGTTTCGGTCGCTGGTGCATCGACTGGCGACTCTGCTGGCGAGCGAAGCCACTCGCGATTTGGAGTTGTCCGATTCGACGGCTACAACGCCGCTCGCGGTGACCAAGACGAAGGTGCTCTGTCAGCGGATTGCGCTCGTGCCGATCTTAAGAGCGGGGCTCGGGCTCGTTGATCCGTTCCTTGACCTTATTCCGACGGCGGAAGTTTGGCATCTCGGCGTCTATCGCAATGAAGCGACTGCGACTCCGGTTGAGTACTACCAGAAGCTGCCGCGCGATAATCCGGTTGATGTCGCGTTTGTGGTCGATCCGATGCTCGCCACCGGCGGATCGGCGACGCATACGCTCGCGCTGCTCAAACGCTGGGGCGTCAAACGGTTGAAGTTGGTGTCGTTGATCGCAGCTCCTGAAGGAGTGAGCGCGGTCTCTCGCGCGTTTCCCGATGTCGAGATCGTCGTGGCTGCCGTCGATGAGTGCTTGAACGATCGCAAATTCATCGTCCCCGGTTTGGGAGATGCCGGCGATCGGCAGTTCAACACGCTGCGAAGTTGATAAATCGCGAAAGCTGCGTTCGATGGCAGGGGTGAATTCATTGGCCGTATGATAAGACGAACGGAACTCATTCGTAGGATCACATGGCGGTGCCATGACCTGCTGTTGCCGAAACTACGAACAGTCGCCGCCATCAACTGAGCCATCATCGGGGAGTGCAAGCCGTGAGTCGGGATTCGCGATATGAACTGCTGGAGCGAGTAGGGACGGGCAGCTTTGCGACGGTCTATCGCGCTCGAGATAACGAACTCAATCGCGAGGTCGCGATCAAGCAAATTCATGAGCAGTACCTGCACTTGCCGGAGCAGATGGATCGCTATTGGCAGGAAGCTCAACTGCTCGCCTCGTTGCAGCACCCCAACATCATCACGTTCTTCGACATCGATCGGCAGCGCGGCTGGCTGATCATGGAGCTGATGCAAGGCACGCTTGCGGATCGTATCTCCAAAGAGCCGATGGATATTTCATCGGTGCGGACCGCGCTGGCCCATTGCTTGCGTGCTTTGAAGTACCTGCATGGTCGTGGCGTCGTGCATGGCGACATCAAGCCGACGAACATGATGATCGACTCGCGAAAGCGTGTGAAAATTGGCGACTTCGGATTGGCTCGACGCGTCAGCGATGAAGACGGCAGCTTGCTCAAGGGTACTACAAAATACATGGCCCCTGAGACCGTCTCGGATGAATGGGGCGATGTTGGCCCGGCGTCGGACTTGTACTCATTGGGCTTCGCGGCGTTTGAACTACTTTGCGGACCGAATTTCAGCAATCTCTTCCCAGGGCTAACCGCCTTTGGTCGCGATAAGCAGATTGCGTGGATGATGTGGCACGCTGCCAACGATCGGAAATTGCCTGAGATCCGACGAGTGCTCGAAGGTGTGCCAGACGACATTGCGACGGTGGTGACGCGCCTGTGTGAGAAGGACCAATCGCTGCGTTATGCGACGGCGGATGAGGCTCTGTCGGATCTCAACATTGATGTGAAGATCATCAAGCAGGGCGGTGAGGAAGCTCCCAAACCCGAACCCAAGAACAAGCAACGCACGATTGCGATCGTGGCCTTCAGCATGAGTCTGCTGCTAAGCCTGGCCATGTTGTTCATGCCATCGGGAGAGAAGCCGATCGAAAAAGTTGCCGAGTCGAACGAGCCCGATCGCGGTGTCGTCAGGCATGTGCATGTCGATGAAAACGTCCTCGTGCTGGAGCAAGAGGCGGATGGGCAACCCAAGGAGATCAAGCTTGGGAATGCTCCGCGCATCTTGCTCAACAACAAGAACTTCATCTTGCCGCGCGATCTCGAACCCGGAGATCAAGTCGTCATTTCGAAGGGCAAGGACGATGACGGCCATGCTCGTTTAGATCTCAAGGTCGCTCGTCCGGATGAGAGCACCGGATTGGTGACGGCGCTGCAGTCGCAGATTGGCGAGTTCCGAGTTCAGATCACCGAGGGCTCGCAGCGCGGCGAACTCGCCGTGCGAACAAATACTCGGACCGAGATCACCATCAACGGTCAAACTGGCACGCTTGAGGAACTCAAGGACGAAGATCGCGTCACGTTGCGACATATCCCCGATCCGAATCTGGGTGATAAGCGGGTCGCGACTCGGATTGAGGCACTGCAAAAGCGCAAGCTCGATGGCTTCGTGCGCGACATCAACAAAGGCACGATCACTCTGGAAGTTCGCAGGACGTACGGGACCAAGTTGGTTGCGATGCCGTCGGCGATCGACTGCAACGTGACGGTCAACGGCAAGCAGATTGTGGAAGGCAAGCTCCTTAAGGTCGCCGACCTGCAGCCGGGCGATCGAGCGTCGATCGTGCATCATCGCGATGTCATTGAAGTGCACGCGTTGAGAATGTCGCTGCATAAGGGCGTGGTGCTGGATGTGAATTTGGGGGCGTCCGCGCTCGTGGCTGGAGATGAGAAAGGCGAACGGCGAGCCTTTGTGATTGGCAAGAAGACCGCTGTAACAATTAACAACACCGAGGCGGAACTCTCTGACCTGCGGCGCAATGATCGGATCGAGATCACGTATGACAGCGCCAATGTGCAAGCTGAAATCTCTGTCATCGATGCGCTGCGGCCCGAGGTTGAGAATCGCTTTGCGATCGTCATCGGCAATCAAGCGTATGACGACAACAAGCTGACGAAGCTGCCGTATGCCGTCAGCGATGCCAAGCTGGTTCACGACACCTTGCTGAGCCGATATGGCTGCTCGCGCGATCGCACTGTGTTGTTGACTGATGAGACCAGCATCCGGCTGACTCAAGCGATGCCCGATTGGCTGAAGCGGACCAATGCTCAAAGCCAGTTGTTGGTGTATGTCGTCGGCAATGCCTACGTCGACGATCAAAATCAGCCGTATTACGCCGCCAAGGATTTCGACTTAACGCGCGTCAAAGAAACGGGCTTGTCGTTGAGTTGGTTGCGGCAGCAGTTGGAAGACTGTGTCGCCGCAGAGAAGGTTTTGTTGTTCGATGTGTCGCACTTGGGGGACGGGCTCGATCTGAAGCAGCAGCCCGCCAGCGAGACGATGTTGCAGGCGCTTAGGCCAGCCAAAGACCCTGATGTCTTTCGCAAGACCTGGGCGATTGCCAGTTGCAACGATGGGCAACGAGGCTTGATCAGTTCCGAGAAGCAGCACGGAGTCTTCGGGTGGTTCGTTGCTCGCGCGTTCTCCGGCAAAGGTGACAAGAACGCTGACGTGCATCTGGAACCGACCGAACTGTTTGATGATCTCGTCACACAGATGGCGGAGGTGGAGTTCACTCACAAGGGACGCAACCAAGTTCTCAAACAAACTCCCGTCTTGTTCCGTCCGAATGATGCTCCGCCGGAGAAGGATCGGTTGAGTCCCGAGGCGAAGGACGCCGTGCGAGGTCTCTTCGCGAACCATTGGGGTGTCACCAAATTTACGGCCGCTTCCGAGTCGCAGTTGGCGAGCGAGTTCTTGGCGGCAGCTCGGGCGACTGGCGATGAGCCGGATGGCAAGCTCGCGTTTGCGGTGTTGCGATTGAAAGTTCGCAACGACGACAAGGATGCGCAGAAGTACTTCGAGCAGGTGAAGCTGTCCCATCCGTCGATTCGATTGAGCTACGAAGGGCTGGCTTGGCTGCATGCTTACTCGGGCCGGTATCGAGAGTCTGTGGCCGAGATGCAGCGAATGGCGGAACAAGTCAAAGCGTTGCCCGAAGCCACCGAGATCGACGACTCCATCAAACGACAGCTTGAGTTCGCCGGACGCTTGCGCGAGTTCGCGGGCAGCATTGTGGATGAGTTGAAGCGACCGGATGCCGGCCTGCTGAAGACGCTCGATAGCACGATGGCTCAGCTCCCCGAAGCAGCAGTCGGTGCGTTTGAAGCGGGACGTCTGGCGGTTCGCGAGAAGAACCAAGACTTCGAAAAACGCATTGGCAATAAGCCCGACTCGTCCGATGGCCGGCTCTTGGCACTCGATCAAAAGCGTCTGACTTCGTATGCCCGCTTCGACTCCGAGTCGGCTCGGCAATTCGTTCTCGCGGGCTTGGAAAAATAGCAGCCGAGGGAACCCCGACGGACTTCGTTCATGGTCTTGATGCCAAGTCTCGTGGCGACCACTTCAAAACTTTCAGCAACTGATGAGGAGCATTCATGGATCAGGCAGCAGCGCGGCAAGCAGCGGAACTACTTTGGCAAACGTGGACCGTCGAAGGGCTCATAGATGCTTTGCCAGAGCACGTTCGTCCGACGAGTCGCGCGGAAGGCTACGTGATTCAAGCGGCTGTGGCTCAGGTTTCGAAGCAGCCGACGGTTGGCTGGAAGATTGCTGCCACGAGCAAGGCAGGGCAGAGCCATCTGCAAGTAGATGGCCCGTTGGCCGGTCGTTTGCTGGGTGACCGAGTGCAACCAAACGGAGCCAAGATCAAGCTCGGACTGAATCGCATGCGCGTGGCGGAAGCTGAGTTCTGCTTCCGTATGGGCCGCGATCTGGTGGCCCGCGCCGAGCCGTACTCACAGGAAGAAGTTTTGGCGGCGGTCGAGTCTCTGCATCCGGCGATCGAAGTTCCTGATTCGCGATACTCGAACTTTTGCATTGTCGGCTCGCCTCAGCTCATCGCGGACAATGCGTGTGCTCACTTCTTCGTGCTTGGTCCCGCTGCCTCGACCGATTGGCGCGCGATCGATCTCGCCAAGCATGTGGTGAAGGTGGCGATGAACGGCGTTCCGGATCGCGAGGGCGTGGGATCGAACGTGCTGGGTGATCCGCGCATCGCGCTCACTTGGTTGGCCAACGAACTGCGAACGCATGGCTTGGATTTGAAGGCCGGCCAGATTGTGACAACTGGTACCAGCGTCATTCCGGTGCCGATCCAACTTGGCAGCCACGTGCATGCAGACTTTGGTTGCCTGGGCACCGTCAGCACGGAACTGGTTTAACTTTCGTTGGTGACCGTCACTCGGTCTTATTGGAGAGGACTCGTCCCCTGCCAAAACCTTCGAAGTTGCGCGGTTGTAGTTGTCTTGGCCCCAACGAGGCGGCGGAACATAGCCTAGGGCGGCGCTTAATTCGTTGCTGGCCCTAGGCTGATATCCGAGGCCCCTTCTGTTTTTCGGCTCGTTGTCGCGATCCTGTATGTGTTGGGAACTAGTGCTTACCAATCAATCAAGTGAAGCCAAGAGAGAGGTGGGCCAAAGAGCTGCTTCCATCTTCCTGCCACAAATCTTTCTGTCTTCAAAGGCATTTCAGACAGGAAGATTTGAGACAGGAATATGAATCGCAATGAGTTCGCGAAGAGGGCGAAAAATTAAAACTACGCAACTTCCAAGACCAAAACTCGGGGACGAGCGAGTTCCATGAGGGACGATTTCGATCGGTCACTTACTTCAGCGGCTTGCCTTCGATGGGCTTGCCGTTGGTCGTCAGGATTTGAATTTCGTGGGCGTTATGACGGCCGGTGTAACTCCAGACGAGTTTCTTCTCGCGAGTCACTTCAAACACCTTGATTGGACCGCGCGTGCCATAGCTCGCGATGACCGTGTTGCCGTTGGGCAATCGCTGGCCACCGCAGGGATCGGCGAATGGTTTCTCGGTGGGGAAGTCGTCGTTGCTGATTTTCCAGACGACATTGCCCGCCGGATCAAGCTCCACGGTCTTATTGCCGTGCGTGAGATTCACCAGCGTGTTGCCGTTGTCTAAGCGGATTGCGGTGAAGGGCCAGTTCTCGGCTTTGCGTCCGCCCAGATCGTCAGAGTCCGTCTTGAACTCCTTAACAACTACGCCCTTGGCCGAGTACTCCTTCACCTTGAAGGCCAGCAGGTGCGGTACGAGATACGTTCCGCCAGCCAGCTTGCGAGCCATGCGCGTCTGCATGTGAGCGTTGTCGGTTTCGGGCTGTAGCGGAAACTCCAACACGATCTTGCCGTCAGCGTCGACTTCGAGCAGTCGTGGCTGTGGGCCGAGTTCGGTGATCAGCGTGCGACCGTCAGCCAAGCGTTCGACGGTTCCGATCTCTTTGGCGTTGGCCGTGCGTTTGAAGTGGAAGACTAACTTCATGTCCCGAGTTAGCTCTTTCACTTCGTCGGACCAAGCAATCAGGACATTGCCGTTGGCGAGCACGTACCCATCGCGAGCCGCCGCCTTGCCTGAGTTCCAAACTTCCTTGCCATCTTCGTCGATTATCCCCGTGAAGGAGGGACCAGCGATGAAGAACGAATGGCGGATGTCTTCGGCATTCACACTCGCTGTGACGACGAGGCACAACAACGCCAAGTAACAACGCAACAGTTTCATGAAAGGTTCCTCTTTCACTGGAGAAGTTTCTGTTTGGACGACCGAAAACTGAATTGGCTTGAGACATGCGGCGCGCCGCCGTTTGAGCTGTCGATCAACGGACCGGTGGGCTCGTCGTCGAGACCACACTCTCAAACTCGACAAGAAGATGAGATCTCGCGCAGAGACGCTGAGGTCGCAGAGTGGACAGTGTGGTGAACGTGGTCCTTTCCGCGTCCCTTGTGCCTCTGCGCGAGATTGCAGGCTTTGTCGAATTCGTCCGAAACTCGAACGATCGATCGTCGACTGCGTCGTTCATGCGGCGCGCTCGCGGGAGCGTCGGCAGGCAACGCAGGCGGTCTCTGAATGGCAATGGGGCACGCTCTTAACGTGCCCCATCACTTTGCTGGTGTTGTCGAAGCATCGGCCATTGGCTCTTTGTGCTAACGACCAATGACCGATGACAACTCGCCAGAATCAAGCGTCATGCCTCTGGCCTGCGAGCCAAGGCCGGCTTGAAGCTCGAAGAGATCAGACTATGTCTTGTAGATCTTGTGTTGAGGACGACCTGACAAGATTTGCTCTTTGCCCCAGTTGGTCACGGCGCGGAACTCAGCACTTTGAATGAAGCTCGCAAAGGCTTGCTCGTCATTCCATTCGCTGGTGATGAGGTACGACGCATCGTCAGCGACGTCTTTCCACAACGTAGAATTGGTATGCCCCGGTGCGGCAGTCAGGGCGCCTAACACGCCTGCGAACTTGCTCTCAAAATCCTGCTGCTTGCCGGGAAGGACGTGATAGTTCATGCCCACAGTAATCATTCTGAACGCTCTCCTGGTTGAAACTCACTGACACTCAACTCGTGCGACACAGACCCTGTCTCGCCGCTGGCCGCAGATGGAAAAGCCCATCCACCGCAACGTAAAGCAACAGACCTCAGACCGCGACGCAGCGGCACTCCAAAAGGCAGAGTTGCGGCCTCATGACGATTGTTGAAGGGATTGAGTAGGTCGGATGTCAGGACGAGCCATCGCATCGTCGGGTGTAGTCATGGCTGGAAGCCCGATGGGGAGTGCTCCAGATTCCTCAAAGAATCTTGTAACCAGCGAAGCGGGATTCCTCAGGTACTGGCAGTGGTGCGGTGTGCGATGTGAGTCGTGTGCTGCGGGACTGCAAGAACTCTCTGCTGAGGTACGATCTCGCTATGAATGCGACTTCTTCATCTGCTGCTGCCGAGTCACGATCGAACTGCCCACGTTGCGGGGCGATGGTCGATGTTGGAGTTGCTGGCGGTTGTTGTCCGGCTTGCTTGCTGCGAGCAGCGGCGCTTGGCACGGGCGTGGACAGCTTGCCGAATACCCCGTGGGTGCCGCCGAGTGCGGAAGAGCTGGCTCCGTCGTTCGAGCAGTTGAATGTGCTGGAACTCGTGGGGCAAGGCGGGATGGGGGCGGTCTACAAAGCTCGCCAGAAGTCGTTGGGACGATTGGTTGCGCTCAAGATCTTGGCGCCTCAGTTGGCGGACAACCCAGACTTCGCCGAACGGCTTTCGCGGGAAGGCCAAGCGCTGGCCGAAGTGAACCATCCCAACATTGTCACCGTGCATGACTTTGGCAGGGCCGGCAGTTTTTATTACCTGCTGATGGAGTTCGTGGACGGAGTCAGTTTGCGGCAGGCCATGAACGCCGGGCGGCTGAGTCCCGAAGAAGCACTCGCGATCGTGCCGCCGATCTGTGAGGCCCTGCAGTTCGCTCATGACCGTGGCATCGTGCATCGCGATATCAAGCCCGAGAACCTGCTGCTCGATAAAGCCGGTCGCGTGAAGATCGCAGACTTTGGGATCGCGCGGATGTTGCGGCGCGGCACTGATGCTGTGGCTCAACCGGAGGTCACAGAGGCGTCGTCAGACGCAAGCAACGAGATTGATCTGACTCAGCAGTCGGTTGTCGGAACGCCGCGTTACATGGCACCCGAGCAGCGCGAGCAGCCTGCGTCGGTCGATCATCGAGCGGACATCTTTTCGCTCGGCGTTGTGCTGTATGAGATGCTGACCGGCGAAGTCCCCGGACCGAACTTGCAGCCCCCTTCGCGGAAAGTGCAGATCGATGTGCGACTGGATGAGATCGTCTTGCGAGCACTCGATGCAAAGCCCGAGTTGCGGTTTCACACGGCGACGGAGTTTCGTCAGCAGGTGGAAGGAGTGGTTCGCACTCCCACACGCTTGATGGCTCCGACAGATGCTCCGAAGCCCGCCGGTGTTCCGCGAACGACTCGCTGCCATGTCACAACTCCGACACAGTTGGCGACCTTCGCCGGACAGTTCTTCTTGTGGCGGAATGTTGGGCAGTTGGTGTTGGACGATCGGCAGCTCAGCGTCACTCGCGGCGCGAAAGCGTATGGGATGCCGCTCGGGTCGATTCGGGCTCTGGGCATCGGACGCTATCCAGCGATGGTGAATCCGATGGGGCTCGACTTCATCAGCGTGGCTTACGAAGTCGAAGGTCGACTGGAGACGTTGTACTTTTCGCCACACTGCGGAGTGTTTGCGACTCCTCAGCAATTCAATTCTGCAGTGGCCGGGTGGTTCGAGGCCATTCGCTCTGCGGTGGAGACTGCGACGGGGCGTGCTCTGGAGCGATCTACCGTGACTGACATCGGCGCGCCGATAAGCAGAGCTAAAGGTCTGGCCTTGCTGTGTCTGTTGGTGCTGAGTGTCGTCGTCTTTCAGTTCGTCATCTTCAGGTGGGCGACGAGTGCCGAAGGTCCAATTCGGATGTCGGGCGGGATGGGAATGTTTCCACTGTTGGCGGCACTGACTCCGTTGTTGGGAATTCTTATTCCAGTGACGTTTGCTTGGTTGATGCGACGGCGAGATCGGCATTACCCCGCAGCAACTGCTGAGTCTGGTGCGAGTCCCGAAGCGGTCTCGGGCGATGTTCAGGGATTAATGCTGCTAATGCCGGCTGGCTTTCAATCGATCTGGGCAAGGCGGTTTTACCAGTGGGCACATCTCGGGTTCTTGGGCTCGTTGTGCTTCCTCAGTTTTCTGCCCGGTCTGGAACGAGCGATGGGCTTCTCGGGGTTCTTCGGCTTCTTTGGACTGCTGGGGTTCGCCGTGATCGCCGAGCACCGGCATCGTCGTAGCGACCCCACATCGCCGAGACGACTCACGGATCAGAAAGCACAACGCCACAAGATTGCGATCGCGGCGTCGATGGTGTGGTTCGTGACGGGGTTGTTGTTGGGAACGGTGTCGATCAAAGCCACTGAGATTCGAGTGCGGTATGACCTCGAATGGTTGCTGCTCACCGTGTTCTTGCTGGGCTCGTCCGTCATGGCCGGGCTGTGGGTGTCGAGCCGACTGAAGCAGACGCAGAGTGAGAACTCAGATGCATCGAATGAGTCGCTCTTCAAGTTTCTGAGACTCGTTGCTGTCGGCGGTATCATCGAGACATTTCTGCTGATGGGCTTCCTAGTTGGAGTCGGTAATGGCGTCCTGGCAGGCGCGGTTGCGATGAATGGAATCACGTGGAGCATCACTGTGCCTGCAGTTGTTCTTGCCGCGTGTCCGCTGTGGTCGAGCGTCGTCTTGTGGCAAGCTCGTTCGAGAATGACGGCTGCCAGTGGCGGTGCCGCCCTGGATGGAACTCTTATCCGCCGCCGGCGAGACGGGTTCCGGGTGGTCTCCGTGATTGCCATTGCTCTCGTGGTCCTGTCCATTTTGCTGACTCATGACACAACGACCATGAAGGTCACGAGCCGCGACGCGCAGGTCGAGAACGGCCACTTCAACTTCAGTTACACCGTGGAGAAGACTCCCGGCCAATCGATGTGGCTGATCGTCGAGAAGTATCTAGTACAACATCGCGAGTATCAGCTCGGTGATCCCGCACCGCGCATCATCGAACGCTCTCAAGTGAAGCTCGAAGGCCGCAATCGCATCTCCATTCCCTTGGGCGAATTACCGACGACGGAGCAAGGACGGCGTAACATGGAAGCCTCGCTGCCGGATCAAGATGGCATCGTCTTCGAGGCCGGTCCGAATCGTGGTCGGACCTTGCTGGCATACACGACCGAGAACTTCATCAACGTGTCGGCAAGCTTGATGATGCTCCCTGAAGGCCAGAGTCCCGAGTCACTCGTCAGCATCTATGGCGGACCTCATTACAAGCAGTTCGAAGCTCCCGCTGTTCGGTCTGTTGGCTTATTCGAAGGCGCTTACGATCAAGGCAAGGTCGAACTGTTCGCGCTGGGTTCTCATCCCGCAAAGGACCAGCCGCACTGGAAGCCCAACGGCGAGCTGATCACCGAACCGAACGTGCCCGAAGCGGGCGGAAGCAGTTGGGCGTCGGGAAAGGTGATGAAGGAACTGGTCGTCCGAGTTCACAGCGATACGAAGTCGTCGTCGGTGCCGGTGCTGAGGTTCGCGCCGAACTCGGGTATCTGGGGGCAGGGCACGTCCTTTCGGCAGCCCGATGTCAGGCAACCGTTTGGAGTGCTTGTCAGCACAATCGCCTGCTCGCCAGAAGCTCGCGAAACGACGTTCGAAGTCGGAGTCGCCGATGGTTCTTGGCAGTCAAAGCTGTCGTTCGATCGGCACGAGAATCAGCAGCAGCACGGTGCCAGTTCGTCGAACTCCAATGGAAGCTGGACGGGTTCCGTGCGGACCATCCGAGCGGTCGGTGACAGCATTCCGTTGGCCTTCAGTTACTCTAGGAGAGACGACTACGAAACTCGGCTGGTCTACGAACGCAACGACGGCTCGATCGAAGTTCTCAAAGGTGAAGGCTCTGAGACGACTAACAATCTGACCCACTCGTTGATGACGATGCCGCGCGAGGAGTTCGAAACGATCCGCAAGTTCCACGTGCAGTCGCGCCGCTATCAGTGGATCGAGTTTCGCAACGTGTCCCTGGAACTCGGCCATCGGTCGGATGTTGAAGTACGCTGAACTCGCTGCTGTGACCTCAACGACATGGAAGGTCGGCACTCGCTTCAAAATCGTGCGTGATAAGTCGCAGTCAGTGACGCCTCTCTGGCACTTCGCAGGATGTTCTGAAGGCTCGAACGGAAAGCACTCCATGACGATTCGAAGGTGGTTCCGAATTCTGTTGCCAGTGCTCTGGTTGCTGTCGGCAATGGTGTCAGAGCAGCACCCTGGTGACGAATACGGCTTATGGGGCGTGGCTTGCTTGCCAGCCGTTTGGTTGGTGCTGGTTATGCCCCGCGCTAACCCCATCAAGTTGCTGCCGCTGGTTTACGCGGCTGGAATGCTGAGCACCGGCTTGATCGGCTGGGCATTGGATCGACTGCAAGTTCGCCGCCTCGTCTGGATGGCCATGTGGTCGACTGGAGTGATCGCGCTGGTCTGGGCTGCGATGTATCAGTACGAGAGTTATCAACGAGCCATCGCTCGTAATGGTTCGCTGACTGCGTATGACAGTGCCGCGTCTAGCTTGAGTCTGGTTCTGACGTCAGCCGCGTGCATCTGTGGTGGGTTGTTCTGGCGAGGCGTGCAAGTCGTTCGTTCCAAGTTGAGAAGCTCTGATGTCTGATCGACCTGCGAATGTTTTTCATACGACGCATTGGACTCAGGTGGTCGCCGCGCGAGGTGGTACGCCCGAGGCTCAGCAAGCTCTGCGCACGCTGTGTGAGACTTATTACGCCCCCGTCGAATTCTTCATCCGGCGTTATCGAGGTCAGTCACCGTCGGGGCAAAGCGACGATGTTCGCGAGCTGACTCATGAGTTCTTTGCGCGGCTGCTCGAAGGCCAAAGCCTGGACCGAGCCGATCGTGCCCGAGGCCGCTTTCGAACCTACTTGCTCGGAGCCGTGAAGCACTTCCTCGCCGACCAGCAAGATCGCAAGTCGGCCTTGAAGCGCGGCGGCGGTGTGGTGATCGAGTCGCTCGATCAGTCGCAGGACGCTGAGTCGGCTAGTTCTCACTCGTCGTCTCAACGAGACATCGTCGACCCGCACGCGTTTCCGCCGGACTCGTACTTCGATCACCAATGGGCGCTGGCCGTGGTCGAACAAACGATCGCTGCGCTCCGAGCTGAAGCCGAGGCCGCTGGCGATCTGCCTCGCTTCGAAGTCTTGCAGCGCTGGCTAGTAACACCGGCAGATCCCGGCACCGCCCTGACTGCCGCTCGCTCGATCGAGATGACCGACGGAGCCTTCAAGGTCGTCGTTCACCGCCTGCGAAAGCGCTTCCGCCAGCTCATCACCGACCGCATCGCCGCCACCGTGGCCGACCCCACCGAAGTCCGAGACGAATTGAACTACCTCGTGACCGCCATCACCGCGCAGTGACCGAGTAGCGAAGTGCTGGTCCCCGAAGTGGGATAGGCTTCCAGCCTGTCAAAATTCTTGCAGCGTCTTTTCCCAGGTTGGACGTTTCCAACCAGAGTCGCGTTTCATCGTGGGGCAGGTTTTTAACCTGCCGATTTCTTAAGTTGTCATGCAGGTCGAAGTCCTACCAAACGGCGCATGTGAGCAACGTCAGAAGAGCAACTCGACGTTCCAATTGGCAGCCCGACGCGAGCCCCCCAATAACGTTCACAGACGAGAAACCAGACCTAGCTAACCGACCGCGTGGAGCACGTTTCCAACGTGCTCGATTCCCTCGCTTAGAGGCACGTTGAAAACGTGCCCCACGAGTTCCGCCTGAATCTCAGCCCCACCAAACTCATCGCGCTGGTCCCATCGCATCGCTGATCAAAAACAGAGACCGGCATCGCTGGCGAGACCGCAGGTTGCTCACCAAAGTTCCCTGCACGTTCGCAAGGCAGTTTGGGTTTGACTCGTCGCTCCGTCGGCCTGCTCGCGTCGGCCAAGTTAGAGCTTGCGACGTTGACCACAGTCTTGAAGCTGACCTCCCGACTGCATTACGAACAAGACTCACTCCCGACCAAAATGCGTTTCGAGACCTGGGCCATGCCTGAACTGCGACCTGTCCCGCAGGGCGACGAGAAATTCCTCGTTGCCTTTTCCTTCGCCGGCGAGCAACGCGAGCTCGTCCGTACCATCGCCGAAGCCACCGAGCAAATTCTTGGCTGGGGCACTGTCTTCTATGACGAATGGTACGAAGGCTTTTTGGCTGGGACGTCAGCCGATCTGAAGCTGCAAGAGATCTACGGCGAACGATCAGAGGTCGTCGTGATGTGCCCGTCGGCGGAGTATGGAAAGAAGTCTTGGACCGTCGCTGAATGGGACAGCATTCGAGCTCGATACATGCCGCTGCGAGCACGCGGTGACGGTGAATCGGATCGACTTGTTCCCATTCGAGTTGCCGATGGCGAAGTGCAGGGACTATTGGCAAACGCGATCTGGTTTGATGCCCGTCAACGCACGCCGCGATACCTCGCCGAGCAGATTGTCGAGCGAGTCCGGCGCTTCGTTCCCGGTGCCGGTTTGCCGCGTGTGTTTCTAGCTCAAACTTTCGATCTCGAAGACGACGATGAGCTGATCTGCAACCCGAAGCTGAAGCGCTTCATCGCACCCGACATGAATCCTGAATTCCGCGTCGTCCCTGATCAGGATCTCTCTGAACTCGACTCCGATGAGTTTGCGGCAGCCGTGCGATCTCAACTCGCGGGCTGTTTGGCCTTCGTGCAGTTGCACTCGGAGAAGTATTGGAAAGGCGCGAAGTACGACCAACTGCAATTCGACACTGCGCAAGAGCTGAAGCTGCCCTCGTTCTGCTTCTGTGGCGACATCCTCACGGCGAATCGAGCCGACGAGAAGCAGCGCCTATTCATCGAACGCACCGCACCAATCGCCGGGCAGTTTCAAGACTTTAAGCACACGCTCGAAGAGAAACTCAAAGAGCTGGCCGAAGCTAAACGAGCTGCCGTGCGACAATTCCAAGAAGCGGATAATCGAAGTCGGTTGCCCGTCGAAGCAGCCGAGTCGACCGATGCAGACAGTCAACCGCTCGTGCGAGTGGCTGTGAAGGCGGGTAACGGAAATGACATCTGGGAGCCGGTCTTCAACTACCTCTTTCTCGAAGAGGATGTGCTCTTGGATGAACTCGGACCGAATGACTCCTTTGCCAGCAAGCAACCGGGCGAGCCGTGTCACGGGTTCTTAATCCTCTGTGATGAGAGGGCGCAGATTGACGATGCGTTCTCACCGCGCGAGGCACTGTCGCAATGCCGACAGATTCAAACTCAGCTTTCACAACAAGCGTTGGAGCAACTGCCGCCTGTTGGTGTGGTGTTTCGAGCCCCTCCCGATCCGGCTTGGTCGCGATTGCTCAAGAGCACTCCCAAGTGCCTGCATCGTGTGCTGGGTGATGACCTTGAGAACGGCCTGCGAGATTTCGTGAAGCAGGTGCGTGAAGTGCGGAGGGCCATGAAGTGAGCGATCAAAAACTCAACTTGTCGATTCCGTATCCCGGCTTGCGACCGTTCGATGAACCGGATCATGTGCTGTTCTTTGGTCGTGACCAGCAAGCCAATGAGTTGCTCATGCGGTTGGAAGATTCCGCCTTCGTGGCGGTCGTCGGATCCAGTGGTTCGGGCAAGTCATCGTTGGTGCGCGCGGGGCTGTTGCCGTTGTTGCGTCAGGGGTTCTTGTTCGGGACCGAGTATTCCAGAATCGCCGTCGCTCGGCCTGGAAACGACCCCTATCAAAACTTGGCTTGTGAACTCTCGAAGCTGAATAGGTCGCTGCCGTTTGACGAGATCCTCTCGTTGCTGCGCAGCTCTGACGACGGTTTGCTCCGGGTCGTCGATTGGTTGCGAGCTGCTGGTGCCCCGCACGTGCTGATCGTCATTGATCAGTTCGAAGAGTTGTTTGGTTTCCGCCGTAGTGGCGCGACGGAGCATCGCTCTCAGAGTTACGCATCGCGCGACGAGTCGGCGGCGTTCGTCGCGATGTTGCTGACTTCAATGCGGAAGGCCGACGAGCATTTGCGTGTGATCATCACGATGCGCTCGGACTTCGTGGGAGACTGCGAAGTCTTCTTAGGGTTGCCGCAGGCGGTGAGTCAGTCTCAGTTCTTGGTGCCGCGATTGACTCGCAGCCAGATGGAAGAAGCCATCACGGGACCGAGTCGCATTCGCCATCGAGATGCGAAGTTTGCAGCCTTCGACTTCGAGCCCGGTTTGGTCAACACGCTGATCAACGAAGCCGGAGACCGCCCCGACCAACTGCCGCTGTTGCAGCACGCGCTGATGCGGACTTGGAAGCTGAGCCAGGTAGCCATCACCGCTCCGCGTGATGAGCCTTCCTCCCAGACGTTTCATCTGCCAACGAACATCACCACTGGTTCAAACTCCAACGTGGAAGGCACGTCACGCGGAGCGATGACGGCTACTTTGGTCGAGCCAACTCATCACTCGTCTATAGCGAGTTCCATTTCAGCCGAGTCCAACCGACGACGCCTGACTTTCGACGACTACACCAAAGCCGGGCGTATCGAGAAGGCTCTGTCGAACGATGCCACCACGGCGTTGAACTCGCTCGGTGAAGCCGAGCAGCGGATCGCGCGGCACATGTTCTTGCTGTTGTGCGATACCTCTGCCGAGGGCCAGATCACGCGGCGGCGTCCGCTGGTGCAAGAGGTGATGGAAGTCGCTCAGGCCAGTTGCGAGCAGATCGAAAAGATCGTCCGCGCCTTTCAATCGGACGACCGCAACTTCTTACTGCCCCCACTGAGTGAACCCACAACCGCAAATTCTCCCCTCGCCCCGCTGGGCCTACTTGGAACAGGGAGAGGGGCCGGGGGTGAGGGGCAACCACAGCACGGCCTCCAATCACTAACACCGACAACCGTGCTCGACATCAGCAACGAGAGTCTCTTGCGGCAATGGCGGATTCTGCAGACGTGGATGGAAGACGAAGCCAAATCCGTCGAGCGTTACCGTGAACTCCGCGCCATCGTCCGCCGTGTGCGAGCCACTCAGAAGGCCGAGTTCCTGAGCGAAGCTCATCTGGAGCTCGCTCAGAACTGGCAGACTCAAAGCCAGCCGAGCGTGCGTTGGGCTCAGCGTTATGATGATCGCACGAGTTCGGCGACGGACGATTTGCCCGCGTGTTTGAAACTCATCAGCGACAGCCGCCAGCACATTGAAGATCAAAAGCGAGAAGCCCTCGCCGCCACCGAGCGACTCCGCAAGCAACGCAAAGCCGCGTTGATTGCGACGGTCGTCGCCGCGATCTGCTTGCTGATCTCGCTCAACAGCCTGTGGGACGCCAAGCGAGCAACGGCGCGAGCAGTCGAGAGCGAAGGCAAGGCCAAGCAGAAAGAGAGCGAAGCCAAGACTCAGAAGGCAGAAGCCGACAAGGCGGCGCAGTTAGCCGCCGAGAGCGCAGTCGAGGCCCTGGAACAATCGGCAGTCGCGCTCAAGGCACAAGCGGCGGCTAAGAAGTCCGAGCACCTCTCCAACGTCCGGCTGTATGCCAACCAAATCGTGAATGCCGATCGTGAGTGTGAGAAACCGGGTTTTGGCCTCGCACGGCAGCGCTTGGATGAAACACGCTGGGACTTACGCGGCTGGGAGTATGGCTACCTCGATCGCCGCGTCAGTCCGCCACATCACACGCTCAAAGGTCACTCGAACTGGGTGATGAGCGTGAGTTTCAGCCCGGACGTGAAGCGGATCGTCAGCGGCAGCCATGACAACACGGTGAAGGTGTGGGATGCGGCGACGGGACAGGAAACGCTCGCGCTCAAAGGTCACTCGAACGGGGTGAGTAGCGTGAGTTTCAGTCCGGATGGGAAGCTGATCGTCAGCGGCAGCTCTGACAAGACGGTGAAGGTGTGGGATGCGACGACGGGACAGGAGACGCTCACGCTCAAAGGTCACTCGGGCTATGTGTATAGCGTGAGTTTCAGCCCGGACGGGCAGCGGATCGTCAGCGGCAGCTTGGACAACACGGTGAAGGTGTGGGATGCCGCGACGGGACAAGAGACGCTCACGCTCAAAGGTCACTCGGGCTATGTGTCGAGCGTGAGTTTCAGCCCGGACGGGCAGCGGATCGTCAGCGGCAGCGCTGACAACACGTTGAAGGTGTGGGATGCTGCGACGGGACAGGAGACGCTCACGCTCAAAGGTCACTCAGGCTCTGTGAATAGCGTGAGTTTCAGCCCGGACGGGCAGCGGATCGTCAGCGGCAGCGATGACAAGACGGTGAAGGTGTGGGATGCCGCGACGGGACAGGAGACGCTCACGCTCAAAGGTCACTCGGAGCCTGTGAATAGCGTGAGTTTCAGCCCGGACGGGCAGCGGATCGTCAGCGGCAGCGATGACAACACGATGAAGGTGTGGGATGCCGCGACGGGACAGGAGACGCTCACCACTGCTCGTTCCCAGGCTCTGCCAGAATACGCAAGTCCGAGAGGCTCTGCCTCAAGTCCACCCGATCGAACTGCCACCGCAAAGACCAGTCGCGAGCCGTCTGTGAAAACAGGAAGCAGAGCTTGGGCACGAGTGAGTGCAGTGGGCTCGACAAGCCAAGACTCCGGCGCGGCATTCAGCGTGGCGTTCAGCCCTGACGGACAACAGTTAGCGGCCGGCAACGTGAATGGGCTGATCTCTGTCTGGAATGCCCGCACGGGCGAAGTCGTGCGGACGCTTCAGGGGCACAAGGGGGCTGTGCGGCGGGTGGCGTTCAGCCTCGATGGCAAATGGATCGCGAGCGCCAGTGAGGACAAGACGGCCAAGCTCTGGGATGCTCAAACGGGTGTGTTGCAGCGGACGTTTGAAGGTCACACAGATCTGGTCTCGGGAATCGCGTTTCACCCCCACAGCCAGCAAGTCCTGACGACCAGCAAGGACAAGACGATGAAGCTGTGGGACGTGTCGACCGGCAAGTTGATCCGCACCTATGAGGGACACTCAGTCTTGGTGAATCAAGCTGTCTTCAGCCGCGACGGAAAGCACATTGCGAGTAGCAGCGATGACATGACCGTGAGAATCTGGGACACCGAAAAAGACCAGTCGCTGCGGACACTCACCGGCCACACGGGATTCGTGAATGAAGTCGCCTTCAGCCCCGACGGGCAGCGGGTTGCCAGTGCGAGCGACGACAAGACGATCAAACTCTGGAACGTTCACACCGGCGAGTGCCTGCAGACGCTCACGGACCACGTCAGCAATGTTCGGTCGGTCCAATTCAGCCCGGACGGTCGGCATCTTGTGAGTGGAAGTTGGGACCACACGTGGAAGCTCCGCGATGCCCAAACCGGCGAGCCCGTCTACGCGCTCAACGGCCATTCGGACGCGGTTGATGGAGTGTGCTTCAGCCCGGACGGCAGCCGCATCGCCAGTGTCGGCATGGACCGACGCGTGAGACTCTGGGACATAGGCGGCCTCGTCGGCCTGCCCACGGCATCGGAAGACTCGCCGACATTGCCCACTGCCGCTTCGACGAGCCCGCCAGCCCCCGAACCGATCGAGAAGTCTCCCGCGAAAGAAGCCTTCGTTGTCAAAGCCGTTGAGGCACCAACCATCCTGGACTCACCACTCCCAGCATTCCGGGCAGCCTTGTGGTCGCTCGCTGCTTACGTGCTGGTGCTGGCCATCACCGCCCTCAGCCGCCGCCGGGAATAGGGGCAGCCTTATGCCCTTCGCGCCCTTGCGCCTTGGCGCCTTGGCGTTAAGAACAAGACCGTTCAACGCAAAGATGCCAAGGCGCAAGGGAGCAAAGGAAGAGGCGGGGGGGATCGTTGGCACCACCGGTGAGGACAACTGGCTCATTAGCGCATGGTTTGAGAAGCTCGTTATGAATCTCTTGCCTGAGGCGTTTCGAAGCGGGGACTCACGAAAGCACGAGTTGATAGTGACGATGCTGTCGCCATCTCTGTTGCGACTCATGGTCGGCACCTAACATCTTGTGGCCTTCGTGCGATTTGATTTTGATGCTGTCGGACAGGGCGTCATAAGCCGTCGACCTTGCCACATCATTGCGGAATCTTCGGATTGCAATTCTCAGTCGCGGAGCGACTGAGCTACGTAGGCGAGTCGCTCCGCGACTCGCTGCATTCGAAGTCAATCGAGTGAGAGCGGGGACGTGAGCCATGCTGCGGCAGCTCGCGGGCGGAGTGATTCTTACAGTGCTCCCGACTTTGAGTTTCGTTTTTTCATCTGAGGAGTTTCCAACATGAGCAAGTGGCCGATTGGAGTTTTCACGTCCGTGGATGCCGGGCTGGGAGTGCATTTAGAGGTCGCTCAAGACCTGCATGTGCCGACCATGCATCTGCATGCTCCGCATCCCGAGAATCGGTCCAAAGAAGCGGCGGAAGCATTCCTCAAGCGAGCCAACGCGGCGGGCGTTCAAACGACAGTCGTGTTTAGTGGCTTTGATGGCGAGACCTATGAAAGCATCCAACGAACGGCTGAGACTGTTGGGTTGGTCCCCGAAGCAACTCGCAAGCAACGAGCGGCAGAGTTCCGAAGCGTCTCTGATTTCGCGAAGTATCTCGGCTGTCCGATCGTCGCGCTGCATATCGGGTTTGTTCCGGACCCAAGCACCGACAGCTACAAGGACTTGATTGCCACAACTCGCGACCTGCTTGATTACGTGAAAGCCAACGGTCAGGCCCTGCATCTCGAGACCGGGCAAGAATCCGCCGACCACTTGTTGCACTTCATCGCGGACGTTGGTCGCGACAATCTCTTCATCAACTTCGATCCCGCCAACATGATCCTGTACGGCACCGGCGATCCTATCGAAGCCCTGAAGAAGGTCGGCCATCTGGTTCGCAGCGTGCATTGCAAAGATGGCACGTGGGCCAAGCCTGAAGTGCGCGGCAAAGAATGGGGGCGAGAAACTCCGTTGGGCGAAGGCGATGTGGGCATGGAGACGTTCCTGCGAACTCTTAAGGAGATTGGCTACACCGGCCCGCTGACTATCGAACGCGAGATTCCTCACGACCCGGTCCGCCAAAAGGCAGACATTGGCAAGGCTGTGAGTTTGCTTGAAGAACTGCGTGCCAAGATTGGCTAGTTCTGCGTGAGCTTGATCAAGAGGCGGCCTACAAGACCTCGACCTCGCGATCATGGATGCTCACTGCGACGGTGATTCTGCGACTCTGATGATTCGATGGCAGTGCTTGATCGAATCTCAGAGTCGCGATGCCGCCGGTTGCATGTTCGAGCTGACTTGGGACCGTGTTGAGAACGTGGCTGATCCCATTCGTTTCGGCCTTAGAGATTTGATGTCGGTATGAAAGACGGTAAGCACGATCGGGCGGTGTCATTTCACGAGGCGGGGCACGCAGTGGTGGCTCTGGCTTTGGGAAGGCCCGTGCAATTAGTAACCGTGCTGCCGGATAAGCAGCGACTGGGGCGTTGCGAGTTCGGTAAGGGAAAGTTCAAACCGACTGACGACTGGCTGGAGCGCGAAGTGTTGATCGCGCTCGCAGGCGTGGCTGCTGAGGCTCGCGTTACCGGGCGTTACGACTGGGGTGGGGCTCAGCAAGATTTGCGTGGCGTTGAGAAGTTGGCTTCGCTGCGAGCGGGCGATCGGCATTGGGAGCGGCTGTCGCGCCGCATGCTGTCTAAGGTCGAAAACCTCTTGGAACATCCTGGGAATTGGCGAGCGGTCGAACTCATCGCTGAAGAGTTGATTCGAGTGGGCGAGATCAGCGGTCGAGCTGCTCGGCACTTCTTCGACAAAGGGCTCGCTGAATTCGCCGACGCTTAAATCTTATGAGTCTCGTGATGACTGGGATTGGCTGTCATTTCTCTATGTCAGCCGCGTTTGGCCAAGAACGAGTTCCGTCAGTGGTTTGAACGATGTTTCGTAGCGCGTGCCGATTGATCCTGCGAGTTGAACCGCGATGGCGACAGCATCAGGTAAGCCTTCAACTTGCCACTGGGCACCAGTCAGTCGGCAATCATCGAGAACCAACTTCTTGACTCGCTCGATGCTAAGACCGGCGAGTTCGTGAGTTGCGATCAATGATTCTTGAGCAGTGGCTTCAACCAAAATGAGGCGACGATCGGTAACGATAAGGCCCGACTTGCGATCGCCGCTTAACGAACTGACGTTTGCCGGCCAATTGATGTAGCTCGCTGCGTAGGCGCAACGCAGAGTTTCGCCGGGCTGTAACGCTCCCAGCGATGACCGCGCGACATGTCCATCAAGCTTGGCTGCAATCGCATCCTCTGCAAACTGCGAAGCGAGCGCGTCGGCATATTCGCGGGCGACTTGTTTCTTGGTCTTTTCAAAGTCTTGGCCGAGCATGACCGCAGTCTCGAAAACAACTTCGTCTGGCTGGACGTCCCAAGGTCGAGTTCGAACGACGAGGCGAGTTAGGTCTTCAACGAACGTCGACACCAACGTTCCTGAGACGTCGATGTCGGGAACTTCGAACGGCGGAGGATCTGACATGATCTGCTCGCGAAGGGCGGATCGTTCAGGATCAGACAACTGCCGGAAGAGGTCTGTGATGAGTAGTCGATCTGACACTTCTTCAAGTGGAACTGCTTTGAAGGCGATGAGGAAACCTGCCAAGGCTCGCAAACATTGCTGCCGGTCTTGTTCGGGATTGGAAGCAGTCGCATGGCTGCCGAGCATCAGTTGCGGAGTGAGCTTGATGGCGAGTCGCTGTTCGACGCCGCTGAGCCATTGCTCGACGAGCTGCGGTTGTTTGCCGTGAATGAAGCCCTGGAAGAATCGTTCCAGCCGCTTGCCGACTTGCTGTCGATCTCCGAGTGACAAGAACTCATGCGCGATCACCAACGGATGAGGTGTCTTATGACCTGAGAGGCAACGGTAGAGGTAGATTCGGTCATATTCGTTGCGGAAGGGCAGGGCACCGACCTCTCGCAACGATTGCGACAGATTGTCTCGCGAGAGCGGGAACAAGCTCATCAAGTTGGCGAGTTCCGCGGCATAGACCCAGTTCGGATCGCGGTGCCGAAAATCACCACTGAAGAGGCTGGCGACCTCAAAGCCGATGACTCGCGTGACCTCATGCAGCAGGGCGACCGCCTGTTGGTCGATCAACCACTGAGCCGCAGCTTGAGTACCTCGCTTGCCCAGCTCTCCGATGATCCAGGTCACACCGAGCGTTAATGGCGTTGCTCCGGCCAGCCAGCGACCGAAGTATGTAGCGGTTTGCACATAGCCCAGATACGGCTTGGCTGCGACGTAAGCGTCGTAGGCTTTCAACGCTTTCTGCACGTAAGAGTGCAACGTGCTGATAGACATGTCTTTGGGATTGAATGGCAAACGTTCCATGACAACCAGCAGATGCAAACACGCGCGACTACCGGCTCGAAGCAATTGATCGACGCTGGTTTCCAGCAGGGGATTGTCGACATCGGGGCGGTAGATCCGAGCCACTGCCAGCACGAATTCATGGATGTCTTCTCGGATGCGTTTGGCGTCAATCGCACCCTCAGGCTTGTAATAGCCCTCTCGTAACTTCTGGTAGACCCGCTGTGATTCGTCCTCAATGTGCTTAAGGACCAGCTTGTCTTTTTCGGTGAGTTCCCGTTGTTCCACATCGGATAGTGGGTCTGGCAGTTGCTCGGATTGCGGGTACTCCAACCACTCGCTGAAGTTGAGCTGCAGTTGTGCGAGATGTTGCTCGCGCGCGTTGAGCTGATTCGATCGCTGCTTCAACTGGTCTGCGACGGAGGACTCAAACTGTTCGAGTTCTCGTCGGGTCATTGCCAGTTCGGATTCTCGACGTTGGACATCGTCTCGCAACGTGAGAACCTCTTGCTCTCCAGCGACTACAAACTGCCGGACAAAGTAGGCGCCGCCCAGAGCTGCTACTCCACCGAGGATGCTCAGAACTGCGGGAACGTGGATGGCCTCGGCTTGTGAGAGCCCCCAGCCTGCTGCACCACACGCCAAGGCTGCGGATGAAACGCTCAACGCAACGGCTATCTGACGCGATGACATGAGGAACCTCAGTGCTCGAAGAGTGAGTGCTCGGCAAGTGCCACTCACGCGAACTCGGGTGATCAGTGGCAACGGGGAGAGTGACTTCGCCTTGAGAGGCTGGCTAGAGTGCCGATCCTAAAACGCGGCCCATTAACGGACCGCGCGACGCGACACTCAAAACGGGGCCTCTCCAACGATTGAGGCCGAAGGCAACGGAATATGCGACGCGAAGATCATGTCCTGATTACTGGCGGTGCAGGGTTCATCGGAAGCCACCTCGCTCGGGCACTGCTGAAGACGGGACGGAAGGTGTCGGTGATCGACAACTTGTCGACCGGTTTGCATGCCAATGTCGCGGATCTGGAGAGTGATCCCAACTTCCGGCTGTACGTCGACACGATTCAGCATGTTGCGTTGACCGAGAAGCTGATGATGGAATGCGGCACTGTCTATCACCTGGCGAGTGCTGTCGGCGTGAAGCTCATCATGGAGCAGCCCGTTGCAACTATCGACACGATTTACCAAGGCACTGAGGTCGTCCTGCGGCTGGCGCGGCGCTATCGCAATCGAGTGCTCATTACTTCAACGTCCGAGGTCTATGGGAAGTCTGACAAGGTTCCTTATTGCGAAGACGATGATCGGGTCGAGGGGGCGACGACTCGACATCGTTGGGCTTATGCGTGTGCCAAAGCGCTTGATGAATTCCTGGCTCTCGCGCATTGGAAAGAGACCCGGCTGCCGGTCGTGATCGTAAGGTTGTTCAACACCGTTGGGCCTCGCCAGCGCGGTCAGTATGGGATGGTCGTCCCGAATTTCGTTGAGAGAGCCTTGAACGGCGCTGATCTCGAAGTTCATGGAGATGGCGAACAATCTCGCTGCTTTTGCCATGTCGCAGACGTGGTCCGAGCATTGATTCAACTCGTTGATCACGGTCATTGTTTCGGGCAAGTCTTTAACGTTGGCTGTACCGAGGAACTCAGCATTCGGCAATTGGCCGAACGAGTTGTTACGCGGTTGGCGAGCACGTCGCAGGTCAAGAGCGTGCCGTACATGGAAGTCTACGGAGACGGTTTTGAAGACATGCGCCGCCGTGTGCCGTCGATCGACAAGATTCGTGCGACGATCGGTTGGACTCCGACACTCAATATGGATGCGATTATCGACGATGTCGCGGCAGACATTCGCAGTCGGCACTGAGCGAAGTCAGTCTGAATTCGGCTCAATCTTCTCGACGCGACTTAAAACGCGACCGTGCTCGAGGTAGGTAATTAATCCGTCACCTGCGGCGACTTCATCAGCTCGCCGGACAAGGTTTCCTCGTTGTACCGCGACTCCAGATTGTGCTTCATTGCGAAAAGTGACTGAGTAGCCGCGGCCGAGAACGGCAAGCGGACTCAATGCGTCGAGGGATTGGCTCAGTGCAGTCATTTGTTGTCGCGCAGCTTCCAGACGTTGCTGCATGGCTTTCTTGATTCGTTCGTCGAGATCGTCGGTTTCCTCGGCCAACTGACGGATACGCTGTCCCGGATTCGCTAGGACCGGTCGTGAGGCAACCGCATCTAGTCGCAAACGAGCTGTGACCGCTTTGTCCTTTAGTCCGGCAACGAGTCGTGATTCAAGTGATTCAAGTAACGAGCGGACATCCGCAAGATTAGGGACGACAAGCTCACCGGCTTCGCTGGGGGTTAGTGCTCGCCGATCTGCCACGAGATCGGCAATGGTGACATCAATTTCGTGACCTACTGCACTGATCACGGGCACGCCGCATTGAGAAATTGCTCGTGCCACGACTTCAGAATTGAACGCCATCAAGTCTTCGATGCTGCCGCCGCCTCGTCCGACAATGGCGACATCGACATCAGGGATCTGGTGAAGAAATCTCACGGCCGCAGCAATCTCGCCCGGAGCTGATTCACCTTGTACTGCCACCGGGACAATCACAATGTTCGCGGCAGGCCATCGTCGCGTGATGACCTGCAGCATGTCGTTAACGGCGGCTCCGTAGGGACTCGTCACGAGTGCAATTCGTTTCGGTAGCTGCGGAAGCAGCCGCTTTCGCTCTTGGTCAAAAAGTCCCTCAGCTGCGAGCCTGTCGCGAAGTTGACGTAGAGCGAGTTCCAGTGCTCCAAGTCCTTGTGGAAACAACCTGCTGACAATGAGTTGGTAGGTACCTCTCGCTGGATAGACCTCGACGCTACCGATCGCAATGACCTGCAAACCGTCCTGTAATCGAAAAGAAAGTCGGGCACTGGTAGATCGCCAAATAACCGCAGCGAGTTGCGCGGCGTCATCCTTAAGCGTGAGGTAAACGTGTCCTGAACTTGCAGCTTTACAATTAGAGATCTCACCGCAGACACACACCGTATCTAGGTTGGCTTCGACAAGGTCTTTGAGTTCGTGAGTGAGTTCCGAGACTGTTTGCGGATGTACTTGGGGCAAGAGACTCATGCAGAGAACTTGTTGAAAGGGACCACCGACTCGTGTTGGCTGCATTCGATCAGAATTCTCGGAAAACAAGCATCATTTCGGATCGTCAGGTTCAGCAAACAGGTTGTGAAAACGGTAGGGAGCGAGGTCACTGACGTCCTCGTCATCTTCTAACGGATCTTCAGTCATGAGGCTGTCGGTCATATGGGCCAAGATCGGAAGGATCTCATCCTTTTCGATCTCTGCGACTTGATAAACAAGCAAGTAGGATTCGGTATCTCCTTCGCACGCTCGAATGCAGACGTGGTTAATTAGGTCGTGATGAAAGAAGTCGAGATCCTTGCTGGTTGTTGGCAAAAGGCAAATCGCTTCATTGCTTTCATATACGTCGCACGAGGGGTACTCATCCTTAAAGGAGCCAACAACCTCGCTGACCAGTTCATCAGGGGAGTTGCGGTTTCTGAAGATGCTTAGCATCCACATGGCAGTACCTGGGCCGAGAATTGAGATGTCGATTCGGTCTGAGCCAACGTCTGAGGTGAGCTCCCAATTCGGAATGTATTGAAACTGAATGCCGTGTCCGTGAAAGGTCTTCATGGTGAGTTTGTCGCTAAGTTTCAGAGGGATTCTATGCGGCTTGTGAGCCATGTGCTTGGGGACTAGATTAGCCCAGGGCTCAGAAAAGCTCGAACAAGATGCGAGCCAATCTTCCAATCGAGATCGAATGCAGCATGGCACCTCTGCCGTTGAGATTATGCCGCAGCGATCCATTGGTTGCTTAGCCAAATGATTACCACTAGAGGAGTTACGAATGGCGTCCGCGCGTGCACAAGAAGTGGCTGAATTGCTCTGGGAAATGAAGCGAGCTGGCAAGCTCGGAAAGTTTACAACGGTTGCTCGCAAGGCAGGTTTCGCGCCTGGTGCGGGGGGGCGGACCATCACTTCAGTGATCGCCAACGTGCGGAAGGATTTCCCGCACCTTCAATGGTGGCGGATTCTTCCCGATGATGGGTCGTTGGAAAAAGACAAGGATGGTGAACAGGCCAAAATCCTCGAAGAGAACGGCTATGAAATCGTGACCAAAGACAAGAAGCCGGTCGTGAAGAAGTTCGAGGAGAATTGTATGACGTGGCCCGAACCAGAGAGTCCAGAAGCGTCGGCTGCGCCCGAACAACATCCTGCATTCACGCCACCATCAAAACGCAAGTAGCCGTGACCACCTAAATCGCGGATCAAGAAATCGGCGCCCTTACGATCGACCATCGCAAGGGCGTTGTCGTTTGTTGGACTCGCGTGGATATTCCACTATTTAAGTGCCACATGCATGTAACTGTCTTCTAGCGAAGTCGGTAGCCGAGTTCTTTCAATATTTCGCTGATTCGCTGTAAGTGGTCCCCCTGGATCTCAATCTGATTTCCCGAGTAGGTGCCACCAGCACCGCAAGTCGATTTCAGTTTCTTGACGAGGTTGTTGAAATCTGTTTCTCCGTCGACCAGACCGCGAATCAGGGTGACTACTTTCCCGCGTTTACGTTTCTCAACTGTTACGGTTGCCCCTTGTTGGTTCGAAGCAATTCTTGGTGTCTTTGGTTTTGAACAAGTGCAATTCGTTTCGGAATTTCCACAGAATTCACAAACGGGAATTCGATCAAAAACCGTGCCTTCAAATAGTCTCATCAAATCTCATCCTCGGGCGAGTTTTCTGAGTTGACGCTATGTCTGTCTCTTCTCGTAATGATACATCGAATGATGAACGGTTAAATGAGTTTCTCATGCACTTCTTGGTGCTTTAAAAAGTGTAAAGTATGGAGATAATCTTTGTAACTCTTGCTCTGGCGTTCGGTAGCGAATCGTTGCTGTTTGGAGCACTTTTCGCATCGATCCCGTTATTAATTCACCTAATCTATCAACGGACGGAAATAGAAGTTCGCTGGGCCGCCATGCGTTTCTTGCTTCGCGCTGCGCAAAAACGTGCTCGTCGTTCTCGGTTGGAACAAATAATCGTCCTTCTCTTACGAGTCGCCGTTTTGCTGTTCTTTGCATTATCGCTTGCAAGGCCGAGTATTGGCGGGCTCGATGCGGTAGATAGCAGATTATTGATGACACACCATATATTGGTGTTCGATGCGACATATAGCATGCAGTTTCATGAAGACGCGGACGCAACGATAGGGGCAACTGGGAAAAAAATAAGTAGATTCGAAAAAGCGAAGAATCTTGCCATTAACCTAATTAGAAATGCGCCACGCAGGGATGTGTGGAGTGTTGTTCCTGTTTATCTGGGAAGTCGCATCGATGGGATGCCGAAACAGAGCAGTGATCAGGACACCGTGATTAAGGCAATCCAAGCGATGGAAGTGAGTGAGGCAACGGGAAATATTTCGATTGCCGTTCCTGAATTGCATCGACTAGCTCTCGAAACGAAAGTCCCGATGCGTAGTGATGTCGTTGTTTTCACAGACATGCAGCCGCGTTTTCTGAAAGAGGATGATCATAAAGCCAACTCGATGAGCTTTACTGAGCTTTCTGAGTTTCGAAAGAAGATCGAAACGTCATTTGTAAATGTGGCGTCTGGAGATAGTCCCAATCTCTCGATCATCGACTTGCGATGTCACTATCAGAAAGTCTTAGTCGGGAGAATGGCCTCGTTCTCTTCTGTCGTTCGTAACAGTGGAGGATCACTTAAGTCGCAAACGGCAATTGATTTACTTGTTGATGGTAATTTAATCTCATCACAGTCGGTCGAGGTTCCCCCGGGAGAAGCAATCACCACTCTTTGGCAGACGCAATTCAGTACTCCAGGGCAGCACCTTGTCGAAGTCCGGATTGAAGATGATCGACTCCGTTTGGACAACCAACGGATGCTTTATGTTACCGCTGTTGATAATCATAGAATTGCAATTGTCGCTAATTCACTCGATACACATGCCGGTTCTACAGCTTATTTCATACAGAAAGCGTTGGCTTCTGGCTCAAATCCAAATGGCGTTAAAACTGACCAGTTCAAGGTCGAATTCCTGTCCTCGACAATGATCGCGGAAAGGGACCTCAATTGTTTTGATGGAATTGTTCTTTGTGACCCATGTCTCCTGGATCGGGTCGATTTGGGCCGACTTTCCAATTATGTCAGATCTGGGGGAGGGATAGTTATATTTCCGAGCGAGGATGTCGGGACTGGTTGGCTTCAGGATTTGGTTGGAGGAGGCTCAACGGGTGTCATTGACGGAAACAGAGGGAGCGGGCCTAGTGTCTTAATGAGTGGTCTTGAAAGATTCGATTTCGGGCGCGAGTTTAATTCTTTTTCAAATCAGGCTGATCGACTTACGCATTCCGGACTCGAATCAGTATTGATATTCAAGCACTTGGGCATCACTCCATCATCAGACGCACTTGTTGTTTCGAGATTTACAGATTCAACTCCGGCAATCGTGAAACGAAATTTAGGTAGTGGCACTGTTGTTTTTTTTGCAACTTCTCCTGACGTTGAATGGAGTACTTGGGGAGCGATCGGGGCGAGTTTCGTTCCATTAATACACGAAGCTGTTAATTGGAGTGCTGGCCGCGTTTCGTACCCGGAACCGGAAGTTGGCGGAGCATTTGTCGTCGGAGTACCACAGCGATTCGATGAAGGAGACTTTCGTGTGAACGGCCCAAGCGGAGAGTCGTTGCCTTTTCGACTCTACGTTACGTCAGGGCGTCAATTCTTGCGGGTAGAGCAATTGACTTCTGCTGGTGCATATTTGTTAAGAACTCGAAGCGATTCCGGTTTCGGATATTGCTTTTGGGTAAATCCCATTTCATCCGAAGGCTTGTTCCCGGTTTTGCGGAATGATCACCGTGGCGGGGTGGATGAGTTTCAGGAAGAGTTCGTTTCTAGCGGTCAGCAGCGTGCGCACGATGAGTTGGCGGGAATGAGTTTGGAAAAGTCTGATCGCGTAGCCGCGAGCGTTTACGCCCCATTGATCGCTGTTCTTCTCGCTCTGTTTGCTGAGTGCATTCTTGCACGCCGGGTAAATTCAATCTGATTAAGAAGCTTGGAGAGGATTCTTACTTGAATGTGCCCCTGTGTTTCTAATCGAACAATGCGATTTGGGGTTCACTCTATGCGTCCATTGGTTGCAGTTCGAAAACTTCGCCGTTATCCTCGGGGCATCATCGCCTTTGGTTTTCAATCCTGGCGACGTTGGCGCATTGGAAGCGCTCACGGGGATTCGTTTTGTCGTTTTTGAAAGAGTCGAGATCAAATGTCGGTATCTCAAGTTGTAGTCGCTGAATCACGGCAACAAATCGGTACTACAAAATCGCGTAGAATGAGAAGGCAGGGGCAGATTCCGGGCAACGTCTATGGATTGGGACAGCCAAATCTGAGCATTTCAATGGAAGCTGACTCAATCACAAGAGTTGTGGCTTCGGGAATTCATGTTGTCGATTTGAAGATCGGTGAGAATACGAGCAAGGTGATTATTCGCGAGGCACAGTGGAATGTGTTCTTCACCGAAGTTCTTCATGTCGACTTTCAGCGTGTTGATCCAGAGGCACGTGTTGATATTGAAGTGGACGTTGTCCCGCGTGGTGTGGTTGGAAGCGGAGTCTTGGAGCAGTTGGTTCACAAGATCACGTTAAACTGTCTTGCCTACCAAATCCCGGAGCGCATTGAAGTCAAAGTTGGGTTGCTCAAGATTGGCGATTCCGTTCATGTGTCCGATCTCGTTGTTCCTAATGGGGCCGTGTGTAGGTTGCCTGCAGATGCAGTAGTTCTGCGAATCCATGAAGCGAAGAACGTTGAAATCGTCCATGCCTCGGCTGTGGGGGCAGAGCCAGAAGTCATCGGCAAAAAGAAGTCTGAAGATGGAGATGCCGAGTAGTCCCGTGATGATTTGGGGCATCCGTTATGAAGTTGGTTGTTGGACTAGGGAATCCTGGGAGCCAATACGAGGGTACTCGGCATAACGTTGGTTTCGATGTCGTGAAGAGGATTGCTGAGAAGCATCAGTTGGGGACTGCAACTGAGCGATTTCGTGGTTTGTGTTACGATTGGGAACACCTAGGGCATAGGGTACTCTTGGTTTGCCCGCTTACATTTATGAATCTGTCTGGTGTATGTGTAAATGAGTTCGTGCGCTTCTTTAAGATTGACACGAATGAAGTTCTTGTTTTGTGTGACGATTTGGATCTACCTCTAGGAGTAACACGGCTTAGAGAAAAAGGCACGGGAGGTGGGCAGCGAGGACTAGCGGACATTTTGACACGAATGGGAACGAATGAAGTTTCTAGGCTACGTTTAGGTATTGGTCGCCCACAAAACGAAATGGACGCATCAAGCTTTGTCCTTCAAAGATTTAGTGATAAAGAGTTAGATGTGATGCAACGCACGGTCGAGTTTGCCGCGTCTGCAGTTGAGTTATGGATAGGGAAGGGTAGCTCGGTTGCAATGAATCTGTCGAATGGGCGCATCGTTAATTGAAATCGTTCGGCTTACTTTTACATTTAGTTTTAGTATTGTGTATTTGGACTGGGAGTACGATTTTGACGCAGTATTATTACGAAGGAATGTTCATTCTTGACAGCGGGCGTTTTGGTGCGGATCCAGAGGCGGCTGCTGCGGAAGTTTGTGGAATGATTGAAAAGGCTGGAGGACTTACTGTTGCTCATCGGCCTTGGCAGGATGCGAAGCTAGCGTACCCAATCGATGGTCATAAGAAGGGCCTGTACTATTTAGCCTTTTTCTCGGCCCCTGGTAGTGCCATTGCGAGCCTAACAAATATAGTCAAGCTGAACGATAAGGTTGTTCGGCATTTGGTCATATCGCATTCGCAAAGTCTATTTGATCGGATGGTCCAACTGGTCAAGGGGGGCGAAGCTTTTCGACATGAACAAGTTGGGGACTCCGCGTCTGATATGGCAGTTCCGGACGAAGCGATCGTTGAATAGGCTGAATGTGATAAATTGGAGGGCCGATGGCGAGTTTTAATCGAGTAATACTTGTCGGCAATCTGACACGAGATCCTCAGGTCAAATATACCCCATCCGGAATGGCGGTCACTGAGATTGGGATGGCGGTCGGTCGGGTTTGGAATGACCGTCAGACGGGACAGAAAAGAGAAGAGACGACTTTTGTCGATGTGACGCTTTGGGGGCGTCAGGCTGAGATTGCCGGGGAGTACCTTGTTAAGGGGCGTCCGGTATTGATTGAGGGGCGTTTGCAACTCGACTCTTGGGAAGATAAACAGACTCAACAGAAGCGGTCAAAACTAAGAGTCGTCGGAGAGACGATGCAGCTGCTTGGTGGCAAAGGAGACGGTTCGTCGAGGACGCCTGGAAGCGGCTCGGTTTCTCCGTCGTTTGACGCCGAGCCGCCTTCGCCGAGATTTGTGGGCGAATTCGAAGACATGAGTGGTAGCTCTTCAGCAGACGAAGTTCCGTTCTAGCTGCCAGAGTTTGGTAGAAGTTTTTATTTCGAGAATTAATGGGACAGCAGATGCCAAGGAAAATGAGAATTAAGGCAATTCCCGGTACCGCGCGCCGGATGTCGGACGTGCTTCTCGCGGAGTCAGTTCCGGCGTTAGGTAAGCAGGGTGAAATCGTTCGGGTTCGCGCTGGCTATGCGAGAAACTACTTAGTCCCGTACGGATTGGCGACTATCGCTACTGATTCGAACAAACGTAGGGTAGAGGCACATCGCGTCAAGCAGGAAGAATTGCGACTTGCAAGATTGCAAGCTTTTCGCGATTTGGCCGAGAGAGTCGCTAAATACAGCGTAACCATCGAAGCCAACGCGAACAAAGATGGCCATCTCTATGGTTCCATTGTCGCATCTGATATTTCTGGTCAGCTTCGTAATGCTGGCTACGATATAGGCGTCGATCACGTTAAGCTTGAAGGACCGCTTAAGGAAACTGGAATGTATTCAGTTACGGTCCAGTTTGATATTGATATCGTTGCGGAAGTAAAAGTTTGGGTTGTTCCCAAGGCCACGGCTTCAGTTGGCGGTAAGTCCTAGCTTTGTTGGATTGTTGATGTTAATGGGGCGGTTCGAATTTGATATTCGAACCGCTATTTTTCATTTGCGGCGTCTTTATTAAATGCAGAGATTTGGAATTTGTTTATGACTGCCGGTCGAAAAGATTCGCGAGACATCTTTGCAGGAAGGTTACCGCCTCAGAATTTGGATGCAGAGCAAGGAGTACTAGGAAGTATTCTGTTGCTGAACGAAACGATCGATGAGGTCGTTGAAGTGTTAAAGGTGGAACATTTCTACGGAGACGCTCACCGGAAGTTGTACGCCGCGATTCTAAGGCTTCATGAACGCGGTGTTCGTGGGATCGATGCAGTGGTTCTTGGGGATGAACTAGCAAGATCAAATGAGCTAGATGATGTCGGAGGGTTGGACTATCTGCTCCATGTTCTTTCAGCGGTACCACATGCTGCGCATGCGAGGTATTATGCTGATATTGTTCGCGATAAAGCGACTCAGCGTGCGCTGACTACTGCATGTAATGAAATACTTTCGGAGTGTTTTGATGGTGGGCGAGAGACACAAGATGTGCTGGCTGGGGCGGAGCAGCGAATTTTCTCAATACTAGAACAGCAGAGTGAGATGGAGAAAACTGCTCTGAGCGACATTCTGATGGATGCTTGGGACCGCATTAGCGGTCGCCTTGAGAAGGGAGGCGAGATAAGTGGGATGACGACCGGTTTTGTTGAGTTGAATAAACTGCTTAATGGTTTTCATACAACGGAGATGATTATACTAGCCGCCAGACCAAGTATGGGAAAAACTGCTTTTGTTTGTAATATCGCTGAGGCAGCGGCCCGGACTGGTTCGCCCGTGATGATATTCAGTCTTGAGCAGTCAAAGCTGGAGGTTGCCGAGCGGCTTTTATGTATACGTTCTCGGGTAAATGGTCACCGCGTTCGAGCTGGAGAACTAGACGATGTTGAACAAGATCGGTTGATGACAGCCTCTCAAGAATTAAGCGAGATGCCCATTTTCGTCGACGATGCACCGGGACGATCAATGGCTCAAATAGGGGCGATCTGCAGAAGGCTTAAGAGACGGCGTGGACTTGGCTTAATCATTGTTGACTATCTTCAGTTGGTTGAGCCTGAAGATAAGCAGGCTCCGAGAGAACAACAGATTGCTTTGATTAGTCGTCGAATGAAGTTTTTGGCGAAGGAGATTGAAGCGCCGGTAATTGCCTTGGCCCAATTGAATCGCGGTGTTGAATTACGGGAAGACAAACGGCCGAGGCTTGCAGATCTCCGAGAGAGTGGTTCGATCGAACAGGACGCTGATGTGGTGATGTTTTTACATCGTCCAGCGGCCTATGATCCAGAAGATCGTCCTGGTGAAGCGGACGTAATCGTCGCAAAGAATAGAAGTGGACCAACAGGTTCAGCGACACTTGCGTGGATAAGTGAATCAATGAGGTTTGCTGATTTGGCACGAGGTGTAGGCGATGTTGGCTTTGTGAATTGATACTATTGTGGTGACGTGCAAGGTCGGGGATTTATTCTGATCTAGTGTGCTTGATTGGTGACTTGGAAGTATCAGCTTTTGTGGTTGGATGGCGGTGAGGACTTCTGTGAGGAACAGGATTGGTGAGCGGAGTCGTTGGTAGCAGGTTATCAGCACCGAACTCAGGACCGCTTGGGCGTGAGCTCCGATCCAGGTGCGGTTGCCGCCCCAGACTTTGCGATTCACCACGGCAGGGCGGATGGCTTGTTCGGCTCGGAAGTTCGTCGCGTCGACGTTCGCGTGTCGCAGGAAGGTGAACCACTCGCCGAGGTGATTTCACAAGTGCTTCGCGAATCGGGCTTGATCGGGATTGGAACGCGGCAAGTTGACCAGCTCTTGTAAGGCGTCTTCCAGCAGGTCCGCACAATCACGTAACTCGGTTTGAGTCGCGCGGCCAGCAAGGTGTTTGTCGCGCAAGGCCAGCGCGTCCTGGAACAGCAGGGTAATGGCTTGTGGAAAAAGAACTCCAGCTCCGCTGGTCATGTCCCTCAGTTCGCGGGAATGCCGCAAGATGTGAGCGAAATATTGCTGGTGAGTTGCGTTCTTGAGCTTGTCATAAGTCTTCCATCCGTCGTGGATCAAGTGGCCTGCGAAGTTCGATCCCTGTATGGCCGCTGAGACCTCGAAACCGCGGTCCTCGTCGATCTCGTACAACGTCGCTCGCGTCCCCACCATCACGTGCAGCCACGCGTTCTTGCCGTTGACCCGCCAGCCAGTTTCATCGGGGGTGACTCGTGGTGAGCCGCGTACACTCTGCTGGATTTGGTGGTGCTGTGGCTCGCAGCGAGCGGCAGTTCGCAATGTCGAACGGACCGATGTGCTACGATTGATCGTGATCCTGAAGAGTTCTTCGAAGAGCTTCGCAATCTTGCCATGAGCGAGCTCCAACGACTTGTTCAGCCAAGCCATCGTGGCCTGAGGGACCGGTCCCCAACTGCACGGCGGCGGCTCCCAGGGCGTTGGACGTTTGCAGTTCGTGCCGCCCTTAAAGTCGCTCGCCGAACTCTCCGCAGCAGCCGACATACACATCGAAGCGACGCTGAATCAGCTTCTGAGGCAGCTCAATTTGAAACTGCTCGTCGACGTGGGATTCGCGAACACCGCGCGATCGGCAGTTCGGGCAGCACGTCGGCGAACGGGCGTCGATGGTCTCGTCGAGATCCTCGTCAGTTGCTGCGGCGCGTCGAGCATGCTTGCTGTAGTCATTCCCGGGTTTGCGACCCGGCCGATCGGGATCGGCCGCCGGTGGCCCCTTGCGAAGCGGAGCCACCTGCCGC